>NZ_JCASIH010000007.1:0-216660 GCF_059685935.1 Telluria sp. ZT3P39 | reverse complement strand
ACGCTTCCTCCCCACGGTCGGTCACCCTTCCGCAGTTGCGTTTCGCTTCGCTCACTGTGGTCAGCTCGCGACGGGACTTTCACCCGCAAGAGTGCGCCCATGCTGGGCGCACAAAAAAATGAGCGCTGGAAAAGCGCTCATCGAGAAAAGCAAGGTGATTCTTGCCAAAAAACCTTGTTCGATTATGAATGCGTTACGCAAACCATCAGCGCCTGCGTCGACGCTTCAAGCGGGATCAGGCATCCCGCTCGTCTGCACCCAGGATTAACCGGCTGCCAATGCGATTCGGCGCCGGATTCGCCCGGCCTCCTCCTTGTCCCCGACGGCATCGGCCCGTTGCGCCTGCAAACCTAGCCATGCCAGCAGAGGTCGTCGCCAACCCTGCGCGGACGCGGTATCGATCGCCAGTACGATGCCGCCGGGGGTCAGGTGGCCCGCCTTGAACAGCGCACCGGCAGCAACGAGACGCGCCAGCGGATCGGCCAGGCCAGCCATTTGCCTGCCGGTGAGCACCGGCCGGTGCTGCTCGGGCAGCAGCCCGGCATCGAGCCCCTGCCAGCGGCCGTAAAGATAATCGGCATAGACGCGCTGGGCCGGTGTCGCCTCCGAAGCCAGCGCAAGGAATCCCGGGCAATCATCGAAATCAAGGCTGGCCACCTGCGCGGCGCAGCGCACCAGCTCGACCTGCGCCACGTAGTCAGCGCGGCCGGTGCTGGTGGTGGCGCGACGGGCATCGCGGAATTCCGCCTGCGCGGCAGCGCTGCGCCCCTTCAGATAATCCTCGACCGACGCGTCGAGCAAGCCCTTGGCGTCGGATTGCCAGTCTGGCGGCAGCGGCTTGCCGGCGCAGCCGGCGAGGAAAGCCATGGCGAGGAAGGCGTACATTCTCATGGCAGCTTGATCTCCTGGTTGCTGCGGGCGAAAGGCCACTTGCGGTTGATCTCGTCGACCAGGCGGTTCACCTTGCGCAGGCTGGCGTCGACTTCGCCGCGCAGCGCGCCCAGGTCCTGGGTCGCCACGCGCGCGTTCGCCCCGACCGCCTGCGCCTCGACCAGCACCTCGTCGACTTTCTTGAGCGTGGTGCTGGCGTCGGAAAGGACCACGTGCAGCTGGCGGATCGAGGCCTGGGCGTCGTCCATGACGCCGTCCTTGCCGTAGACGCGGCGATCGGTCTTGTCGAGCAGTCCGTTGATGCGGTCGAGCGCCTCGCGCAGCTTGCGCGCCTCGGCGTCGCCACCCAGCACCCCGCCGAGCACGCCGCCGGGGCCGGACATGCGGCCGGTGACGCTGTTGATGTTGGCCAGGCTGGCGTTGATGTCCGAATCCGTCGCCGTCATCGTCTCGAGGTTTTCCAGCAGCGCCCGTACCGTGGCCACGATGCGCGGGATCTCGGCGGTGGCGTCGCCGCGCAGCACCGAGCGCACCGAGTTGGGCGGCAGCGGCGGGTCGTTCAGCAGTCCGGTAAAGGCGCGCAGGCGGGTTTCGCCGACGATGCTCGATTCCAGCGTGAAGACGCTGGAGGTGCGCAGCCATTTTGCATCTTTGCTGGTGACGTCCACCAGGATGCGCACCTTGCCGTCAGGCGCGAGCTCGACCAGGTTCACTCGACCGATCGGAAAGCCGGCGAAGGTCATGTCCATGCCGGGGATGACGCCGGAGGAATCGTCGGTCTCGAGCACCAGCCGCTGGGTGGGCTCGAACACCCCGCGCGCATGCATCACATAGCCGATGAAGGCGGCGATCAGGATGCCGACCGCCACGAGCAGGATCATGGCCTTGAGTTCAACGTGTTTCGGTTCGTCCGGCAGGGGTTCTGTCATCTAGGTCGTCTCTTGTTCACATGTATTTCAGCGCGAGCGAGGCCGCTTCGATCACCAGCAGCACGAACAGCAGGCGCAGCGCGCCCGGCTGCACCGTGAAGGCCACGCGGCGCTGATAGCGCTGCAGCTCGAGGATGGCGGCGGTCGGAATGAGCGCCACGGCCAGGCCGAACAGCACCGTCTTGAGCACGAAGCCGATCGTGATGGCCGGTGCGAACACGCGGCCGACGGTGCGGGTGTAGTCGCCCATTCCCCAAGGGGACAGGCCGTAGACGTTCAGGTAGGCCAGCACCAGCACGATGGCGCTGGTGACAATCGCCAGGCTCATGACCGCCACCGCGTTGGCCAGCAACTGCGGCACCATGTCGCGCCGCAGGCGGCGCAGCGCCTCGTCGTTGGCGGCCTGCGGCGACATGCCGGCGCGCGCCAGGCCCAGCGCCGAGGCGTCGAAGGCCATGCTGGCGCGCAGGGCCACGAACAGCGCCGCGGCCAGCGGGATGAGTTCGAGCACCAGCACGCGCACCACCATCTCCAGCGCGAAATGCGACAGGCCATAGCTCTTGGCCGTGACCAGCACGATGCGGATGATGATCAGGCTGATGAGGCTTGACGCCAGCCCAAACCAGGGCAGCACCTGCCAGGTGCTGGCGTAGATATGGCGCGCGGCGGCCAGACGGTTCCCGCGGTTATAGGTCGAGGGCGACAGGGCCATCACGATGGCGATCGCGCCCAGGTGCACCATGTACCACCAGCTGCGCAGGTAGTGCAGGACGGCGAGGCCCCACAAGCGCGGGTTGGCGTAGAGGTTGAAGGTTCGGCGCATGGTGTCAATATGATACAGATTTGGCTTGGTGCTTGGAAATTTTGTATCAAATTGATACTACTGCCTTCGCGCCTCCATCACCCCACTCACTTCCCCGATCGCCGCCAGCGCCTTCTGCAGCTGCGCGGTCGACCCGATTTCGGCCGTGAACACCATGCGCGCCTGGCCCTTGGCGCTTTGCGAGGCCACGCCGGTCACGTTGATCTTCTCGCGCGAGAACACTTCGGAGATATCGCGCAGCAGGCCCTGGCGGTCGCCCGCCAGGATGAACAGGTCGACCGGATACACGGTCTCGGAGCCGGCCGACCCCCAGGCGGTCTGGATCACGCGCTCGGGCGCCTTGGCGCGCATCTCGGCGAAGTTCTTGCAGCTCAGGCGGTGGATCGAGACGCCCTTGCCGCGCGTGACGAAACCGACGATCGGGTCCGGCGGCGCAGGCTTGCAGCACTTGGCCAGCATCGTCATCAGGCCTTCGGTGCCGACCACCAGCACGCCCGACTTGGCGCCCTTTTCCACGCTCGAGGCCAGGCTCTTGTTGACCACCGCCTCATCGCTAGGCGCCGGCGCTTCCACCGTGTCATGCAAGGCCGCTTCCACGTGGCGCAGGCTGAACTTCTCCTTGCCGACCTGGATGAACAGTTCGTCCACCTTCGCAAAGCCCAGCTTGTGCGCCAGCGCCTCCAGGTTGACCGCGGTCTTGCCTTCGCGCTGCAAGGATTTTTCCACCAGCGCGCGTCCCTGGGCCAGGGTCTCGGCCTGGTCCATCGCATGGAACCAGGCGCGGATCTTCGAGCGCGTGCGGCTGCTGACCGTATAGCCGGGGCTGAGCCAGTCGCGCGACGGGCCCTGGTTGGCGCTGGCGCCCTTGGCCGTGATGACCTCGCAGGTCTGGCCGTTGCGCAGCGGGGTATTCAGGGGCACCATCACGCCGTCGATCCTGGCGCCGCGGCAGCGGTGGCCTACCTCGCTGTGCAGGTGATAGGCGAAGTCGATCGGCGTGGCGCCCACCGGCAATTCGATGACGCGCGCCTGCGGGGTCAAGACAAAGATGCGGTCGTCCAGCGCCGCCGCCTTGAGCTTCTCGACCCATTCCTTCTGCTGGTCTTCCTGGCCGGCGACGACGTCGGCCACGTCGCTCTTCCAGGCCAGCAGCTGGCGCAGCCAGGCGATCTTCTCGTCGTATTTCTGGCTCTTGAAGTTCGACCCGCCCTCTTCCTTGTAGCGCCAGTGCGCGGCGATGCCGTATTCGGCGAAGTTGTGCATTTCCTGGGTGCGGATCTGCACTTCGAGCGGGCGCCCGTCTTCCGCATTGACGACCGTGTGCAGCGACTGGTAGCCGTTGGGCTTGGGTCGCGAGATGTAGTCGTCGAATTCCTTCGGGATCGGGGTCCAGATGTTGTGCACGATGCCCAGCACCGTGTAGCAGGTCTTCACGTCCGGCACGATCACGCGGAAGGCGCGCACGTCGTAGAGCGACGAAAAATCGAGCTCCTTGCCGCGCATCTTGTTATAGATGCTATAGATGTGCTTCGGCCGGCCCGACACCTCGGCCTGGATGCCGGCAGCGGCCAGCTCGCCCTGCAGGCGCGCGATCGAGGACTCGACGAAGCCTTCGCGCTGCATGCGCTTTTCTTCCAGCATTTTGGCGATGCGCTTGTAGGTCTCGGGCTCGATGAAGCGGAAGGACAAATCTTCCAGCTCCCACTTGAGCTGCCAGATACCGAGCCGGTTGGCCAGCGGCGCATAGAAGTCGAGCACCTCGCGGCCGTAGGCGCGGGTGACGTCGTCGAAGCGCTTCTGGTCGGCGAAATAGCGCAGCCCGGCCGCGCAGGAGGCGAGCCGGATCAGCACCACGCGCATGTCCGAGGCCATCGCCAGCAGCATCTTGCGCAGGGTCTCGACCTGCGCCGCGGCCTGCTGCGCGGCGTTTTTACCGCTCCCAAACTGCTCCTTGCCGGCCGTGAGGTCGCGCAGGCGAATCAACTGGTAGACGCCCTGCACCAGGTCGGACACCTCCTTGCCGAAGCGCTCTTCCAGCGAGCCGGCAACCTGCGGATCGGCCATCGCCAGCTCGAACAGCAGGCCGGCGATGCGGGTCTCGGCGTCCGTGCTCAGGTAAGCCAGGGTGCCGGCCACGCCCAGCGAGAATTCGAGCGCATCCTGGCCCGAGGTGGCGCGGCGCTCGCCATAGGCGGCCCCGGCGTAGTCGAGCGCGGCCTGTACGCGTGCGCGGTCGTCCAGGCTCAGTCCCTGGACGATCCCGGTGGTGGCGTCGACAAGCAGAGCGGTTGAAACCATCGGCTCAGCGCAGCGCGGCCGTGACGCAGACTTCCACGAGGCATGCGGGGTTGGCGAGCTTTGCTTCCACGGTGGCGCGCGGCGGGGTGTGGCCCTGGGCGACCCATTCGTCCCAGACCGCGTTCATGCCGGGGAAGTTGGCCATATCCGAGATGAAGATCTGGCAGGTGAGGATGCAGGACTTGTCGCTGCCCGCTTCCATCAACAGGCGGTCGACATGGCCCAGCACTTCGCGCATCTGGCCCTCGATGTCCTGGGTGGTGTCTTCGGCGATCTGGCCGGCCAGGTAGACGGTGCCGTTGTGGATGGCGGTTTCGGACAGGCGCTTGCCTACGTGCAGACGTTGGATTTCCATGGTTGCTTTCTTCTGTTCTCAAAAAGGGGGCTAGTCGCCCAGTAAAAATTCGCGTGCGATGGCGATCTGGCCGGCCTGCACGAAGGTCGGCGCATGGCCCACTTCCGGGATCTCGACCAGCCGCGCCCTTGGGCCGCGGGCGCACATCTCCTGCGCCGTCTGGTGCGACAGCAGGTCGGACAATTCGCCGCGCACCAGCAAGGTCGGGCAGCGGATCGCATCCCAGGCCGCCCACAGCAGGGCCTCGTCGCTTGCCGCGCGCGCGGGCGTGATGGCGCGGAAGGGTTGGGCCAGGCCCAGGTCGTAGTGGCGCACCCACTGGCCGTCGGCATCCTGGCGCAGCACGTCCCTGGCCAGCTTGGACCATTCCTCTTCGCTGTGCGGGCCAAAGGAAGTCGACACCGTGCGCACATAGGCCGCCCCGGTATCGAAGTCCGGGAAGCGGATGTCCTGTCCGATGTATTCGCCGATGCGCTGCACCGCGCCCTGGTCGAGCACCGGGCCGATATCGTTGATGACCAGCTTGCGGATCGGGCTGTCCTCGAGCGAGGCCAGCACCATGCCGATCAGGCCGCCCATCGAGGTACCGAACCAGTGCACGCCGGCCGCCTCGTCCTGGGCCGTGACGCGGGCCACCAGGGTGACCATGTCGGCCACATACTGCGGCACCGTGTAGAAGTCCGGGTTGCGCAGCCGACCGGAGCGCCCGCGGCCGACCACGTCCGGGCAGACCACGCGGTATTGCCCGCACAGGGCGCGCGCCAGGTGGTCGAAGTCGTCGGCCACGCGGGTGACGCCATGCACGCAGACCAGCACCTTCGGATTGAGCGGGTCGCCCCACTCCTTGTAGGCCATCCGGTGCAGGCCGGCGGGGGAGCTGCACTGCACGCTTCTTAATCTCGCTTCGGTCATCCCCGGCTCCGTCATGGCAATATTGTCGGTCAGTTCACTGCAATGCATCATTTTACGCGGCGTTGCGATTAGAATTCTACCAATTCTGTAGAAGCAACCCGATCACCTTCACCTTGAGGATGCAATGAAATCGAGTATGTTAAGTGGGAAAACGGCCCTCGTCACCGGTTCGACCTCGGGCATCGGGCTGGGCATAGCCCGCTCACTGGCCGAACAGGGCGCCAATATCGTGTTCAACGGCTTCGGCGACGCCCAGCAGATCGAGAAGCTCTACCACGAGGTCGGGACCGAATTCGGCGTGCAGACCGCCTACCACAACGCCGACATGTCCAAGCCGGCCGAGATCGAGGCGATGATGAAATTCGCTGCCGACAAATTCGGCGGCGTCGACATCCTGGTCAACAATGCCGGCATCCAGCACGTGGCGACCGTGGACGAGTTCCCGCCCGAGAAATGGGACGCCATCCTCGCGATCAACCTGACCTCGGCCTTCCACACCACCCGCTTCGCGCTGCCCGGCATGAAGCAGAAGAACTGGGGCCGCATCATCAACCTGGCCTCGGTGCACGGGCTGGTAGGGTCAAGCGGCAAGTCGGCCTATGTCGCGGCCAAGCACGGCCTGGTGGGCTTCACCAAGGTGACGGCGCTCGAGAACGCGCATACCGGCATCACCTGCAATGCGATCTGCCCGGGCTGGGTGCTCACGCCGCTGGTGCAGAAGCAGGTCGACGACCGCGCCGCCCGCGAAGGCCTGTCCAACGATGCGGCGCGCAAGGCGCTGCTGGCGGAAAAGCAGCCGTCGGGCGAGTTCGTCACGCCGGATGAACTGGGCGCGCTGGCGGTGTTCTTGTGCAGCCCGGCGGGTAACCAGGTGCGTGGCGTGGCCTGGAATATGGATGGGGGCTGGGCGGCCCAATAAAACCGTAGGGTGGGCGGGTCTTCCCGCCCGCGCGTTCAAATCACGGTGCTGCAGCCCGTTCGGCTGTTCCTCCCCTAACTATCACCGCGCGGGCGGGACGCCCGCCCACCCTACGAAAACCATGCGATCACTGACACGAACACTTGCGGTAACGGTTCTTATCTTGGCCGCTGCTACCGCGCACGCCGCTACTCCCCGCCCCATCCTCCTCACCGCCGACCGCGTCTGGACCGGCGAGGGCCCATCCCAGCGCAACTGGGCGGTGCTGGTCTCGAAAGGCCGCATCGACGCCGTCGGCCCGCTCGACAAGATGGCCGTTCCGCTGGACGCCGAACGGATCGACCTGCCCGGCAAGACCCTGGTTCCGGGCCTGATCGACCTGCACTCGCACGTCCTGCTCCACCCGTATAACGAAACGACCTGGGACGACCAGGTGATCAAGGAGCCGGTCGCCTACCGCATCATGCTGGCCGCCCGGCACGCAGCAAGCACATTGCAAGCCGGCTTCACCACCCTGCGCGACCTGGGCACCGAAGGAGCGGACTACGCCGACGTCGGCATCAAGCGCGCCATTGACGAAGGCGTGGCGCCGGGTCCGCGCCTGCTGGTCGCGACAAAAGCCATCGTCGCCAGCTACAGCTACGGTCCGGCCGAGAAGAGCTATCGCCCCGACATGGAGCTGCCCTACGGCGCCCAGACCGCGACCGGCATCATTGAGGTGACCAAAGCGGTGCGCGAGCAGTCCGCGCGCGGCGCCGACTGGATCAAGATCTACGGCGACTACCGCACCGGCATCGACGGCACGGCGCGCCCGACCTTCACGATGGAAGAGATGAAAGCGATGGTCGCCGCCACCCATGTCACCGGCCGCAAGGTCGCCGTGCACGCCAGCAGCGACGACGCGATCCGCATGGCGGTGCTGGCAGGCGCCGACACCATCGAGCATGGCTACGGCGCCTCGGAGGCCACCTTTCGCTTGATGAAAGAGCGCGGCGCCGCTTACATCCCGACCCTCACCGCACCGGAAGCGACGGGCGAATACTTCCAGAAGCACGTGCGCGGCGGCGCGCCCACCCCCGCCATGCAGCAGGCGCAGCGCGCCTTCCAACTCGCGCGCAAGGTCGGCGTCATCATCGGCAACGGCAGCGACGTCGGCGTGTTCGCGCACGGCACCAATGCGCGCGAGCTGGAATGGATGGTCCGCCTCGGCATGACACCGCTCGAGGCCATGCGCGCGGCGACCACGGTGGCGGCGGACATCCTGGGCAAGTCGAAGGAACTGGGCCAGCTCAAGCCAGGCCTGTTGGCCGACGTGGTGGCGGTCGAGGGCGATCCGACGCTGGACATCGCTGCGGTGTCCAGGGTGGGATTCGTGATGAAAGGCGGCGAGATTTTCCGCCGTCCCTGAGCGTATTACGGTCGCGTAAATATCTGATATAGGCCCTGCGGATATCCACAATAGATGGCGCAGGCCCAATCCGTGAAGATGGCAGCTCTCGAACTTCTCTTAGAAGAGTTGCCATGAAAAAGCCTTTCTACAAAATCCTGTATGTCCAGGTGCTGTTCGCCATCGCCATGGGCGTGTTGCTCGGGGTGTTCTACCCTGAACTCGGCACCAGGATGAAGCCTTTGGGAGACGGCTTCATCAAACTGATCAAGATGATCATCGCCCCGGTGATCTTCTGTACCGTGGTCGCCGGTATCGCCGGCATGCAGGACATGAAGAAGATCGGCCGCGTCGGCGGCAAGGCCCTGCTCTACTTTGAAGTCGTCTCGACCTTCGCCCTGGCCATCGGCCTGGTGGTGGCCAACGTGATCAAGCCGGGCGCCGGCTTCAACGTCGACGCCGCCCACCTCGACGCCTCGTCGATCGCCCAGTACACCGACAAGGCCAAGAGCCAGAGCACGACGGACTTCGTGTTGAACATCATCCCGAATACCTTCGTGGATGCCTTTGCCAAGGGCGACATCCTGCAGGTGCTGCTGGTGGCGATCCTGTTCGGCTTCTCGCTGTCGATGATGGGAGAGCGCGGCCGTCCGGTGACCAAGATGATCGACGACTTCTCGCACGCCATCTTCGGCGTCGTGAACATCGTCATGAAGGCGGCCCCGATCGGCGCCTTCGGCGCGATGGCCTTCACCATCGGCAAATACGGCCTCGATTCGTTGCTGCCGCTGGCCAAGCTGATGGGCTCCTTCTACCTGACCTGCTTCCTGTTCGTGGTCGTGGTGCTGGGCGCCATCGCCAAGTTCACCGGCTTCTCGATCTTCCGCTTCATCGCCTACATCAAGGAGGAACTCCTGATCGTGCTCGGCACCAGCTCGTCGGAAAGCGCCCTGCCCGCCCTGATGCGCAAGCTCGAGCGCCTCGGCTGCTCCAAGCCGGTGGTCGGCCTGGTGGTCCCGACCGGCTACTCGTTCAACCTGGACGGCACCAACATCTACATGACGATGGCCGCCCTGTTCGTGGCCCAGGCCACCAACACCGAGCTGACCCTGCTGCAGCAGCTGACCATCCTGGCCGTGGCCATGCTGACCTCGAAAGGCGCGTCCGGCATCACCGGCGCCGGCTTCATCACCCTGGCCGCGACCCTGGCCGTGGTCCCGACGATTCCGGTGGCGGGCATGGCGCTGATCCTCGGCATCGACCGCTTCATGAGCGAATGCCGCGCCCTCACCAATTTCGTCGGCAACGGCGTGGCGACGGTGGTGGTGTCGAAATGGGAAAAGGAGCTCGACGTCGAGCGCATGGACGCGGTGCTGCATGGCCGGGTGCCGCTGGGCGACGACGACAAGAACCTGGAGCCGGTGCGCGCCGCGGCGTAGGCCACAACTCCCCGATGCACGCAAACCGCCGCTGACCCGTCAGCGGCGGTTTTTTTTGTGCTGCGCAAAGCGGTGCGCCGGCAGCCGGCAGGGCGGAACGGCGCGGCCGCAGGCGCCTCCGCTACCCATGCCGGATAAGTTGCACGCCACATGCGGAAACTGTAGACATCGTTGTCTAGACATACTATTCTAGAAGTGACCGAAACACATATGAGGACGCTCATGCCACGCAAACCCGAAGCCCCCAAACCCACCCCCGCCGAGCTCGAGCTGCTGCAAACCCTCTGGCCGCTGGGTTCCGGCACCGCCAAGCAGGTGCACCAGGCCATGCAGGAACACAAGCCCGACGTCACCTATGCCACCGTGCTGCGCCTGATGCAGATCATGCACGGCAAGGGCCTGCTGGTGCGCGACGAAAGCGAACGCTCCCACGTCTACGCCCCGGTGCATGCACGCGACTCGATGCAGACCAATCTGCTGCAGGACCTGGTGCAGCGCGCCTTCGCCGGTTCGGCCAAGGCCCTGGTGCTGGCCGCCCTGAAAAGCGGCATCTCGAAGAAGGAACGGGCCGAGATCGAGGAGCTGCTCAGGGAAGACACGCCGAAGGACGGCAAATGAGCAGCGCCCACCTGATCGGCAGCATCGGCTGGACCCTGGTGCACTTCCTGTGGCAGGGCGCGCTGGTCGGCTGCGCCACGGCGGTCGCCCTCACCTTCCTGCGCAATGCGCGTCCCCAGTCGCGCTACCTGGTGGCCTGCGTCGGGCTGTCCCTGTGCCTGGCCTGGCCCGCGACCGAACTGCTGCTGCGTCTGCTGCGCGGCGAGGATGCCGGGGGCGATGCGATGGTGCTGTTTGCCGCCGGCCTGGTGGCCGGCGCCCCGATCGACGAGGGCTGGAGCACGCTGCTGGGCGAGCAACTGGCGCCGATCGTCGCGACCTGGGCGGTGTGCGCGCTGGCCATGGCCTTGCGCATGGTGCTGGGGCTCTTGTGGATCGGGCGCGCCGCCGCCCATGAGCGCATCGACGCCCCCTGGCAGGCGCGCACCGAGCGTCTCGCCGCGCAGTTCGGCATCACCCGCACGGTGCGCCTGCGCGTGGTCGAAGGCCTGGGCAGCCCGCTCACGGCCGGCTGGTGGCGTCCGGTCGTGCTGGTGCCGGCGGCGCTGGTGTCCGGCATGCCTGCCCACCTGCTCGAAGCCCTGCTGGCCCACGAGATGGCCCATATCAAGCGCCATGACTACCTGGTGAACCTCGGCCAGAACGTGGTCGAGACCCTGTTCTTCTACCACCCGGCGGTCTGGTGGATCTCGGGACGCATCCGCGTCGAACGGGAACAGATCGCCGACGATTTCGCGGCACGGATACTGGGCGAACCGCGGCGCCTGGCCCTGGCCCTTTCCGAACTGGAGAAACTCCAGTTCTCAACCCACCACCTGGCCCAGGCGGCCAATGGAGGAGATCTTATGTCACGCATCAAACGCTTGCTTCGCCCCGATACACAAGCACTGAACTGGAAAGCGGCCATTCCCGTGCTGGGACTGGCGGCGATGTGCACCGCGGTGTTCGCCCATGCGGCGCCTTCGGCCAAGCTGGCAGAGGCGGAAAAACCCGCAGTCGCCAACTTCAATTCGTGCAAGAAGCCCGAATACCCGGCCGAATCGATCAAGCTCAATCACACGGGGACGGTGCACCTCGGCTTCCTGGTCGACAAAAACGGCAAGGTCAAGGACACCACGATCGACAAGTCGTCCGGCCATTTGCCGCTCGACGAAGCGGCGCGCAGCGCGCTGGCCAGATGCAGCTTCAAGCCGGCGACCACCAAGGGCAAGCCGGTGGAAGCCTGGACCAAGGTGCAATACGTCTGGACGCTCGAGTAAGGACAAAACAAAGCAAGCCCGCGAGGACGCTCGCGGGCTTGCCGGGTTCCGATGGGCGGCGCAGGCCGCCCGCTTGCATTTATACGGCCGAGACGTCCAGCTCGCAGCCGGTGGCCGCCAGCACTTCCTGCTTGGTCACACCGGGCGCCAGCTCGACCAGCTTCAGGCCGGTGTCGGTAATATCCAGCACGCCCAGGTCGGTGATGATGCGGTCGACCACGCCCACGCCGGTCAGCGGCAGGTCGCATTTCGGCAGGATCTTGTGGCTGGTCGAGCCATCCTTGGCGGTGGCGACGTGTTCCATCACCACGACCACGCGCTTGACGCCGGCCACCAGGTCCATCGCGCCGCCCATGCCCTTGACCATTTTGCCCGGGATCATCCAGTTGGCCAGGTCGCCGCGTTCGGACACCTGCATCGCGCCCAGGATCGCCAGGTTGATCTTGCCGCCGCGGATCATGCCGAAGGAATCGGCCGAGCTGAAGTAGCTTGACCCCGGCAGCGCCGTCACGGTCTGCTTGCCGGCGTTGATCAGGTCGGCGTCCACCTCCGACTCAAGCGGGAACGGACCGATGCCCAGCAGGCCGTTTTCCGACTGCAGGAAGACCTCGATATCCTGGGGAACGTAGTTCGCCACCAGGGTCGGCAGGCCGATGCCCAGGTTCACATAGAAACCATCCTGCAGTTCCTTCGCCGCACGCGCGGCCATTTCATCACGAGTCCATGCCATGTTTTCTCTCCCTCAGTCTTGGTTCGCGGCGCGCACGGTGCGCTGCTCGATGCGCTTTTCCGGCGTCGGGTTGTGGACGATGCGGTGCACGAAGATGCTCGGGGTGTGCACCTGGTCCGGATCGATCTCGCCAATCTCGACCAGCTCTTCGACTTCCACGATGCAGACCTTGCCCGCGGTGGCGACGTTCGGGTTGAAGTTGCGCGCGGTCTTGCGGAACACGAGGTTGCCGGCCTTGTCGGCCTTCCACGCCTTGACCAGCGAGACGTCCGGCACCAGCGATCGTTCCATCACATAGTGCTCGCCGTCGAACTCGCGGGTTTCCTTGCCGTCGGCGACGATGGTGCCGTAGCCGGTCTTGGTGAAGAAGGCCGGGATGCCGGCGCCGCCGCAGCGCAGCTTCTCGGCCAGCGTGCCTTGCGGGGTGAATTCGAGTTCGAGTTCGCCGGCCAGGAACTGGCGCGCGAATTCCTTGTTCTCGCCGACGTAGGACGAGATCATCTTCTTGATCTGGCGCGTTTCGAGCAGCTGGCCCAGGCCGAAGCCGTCCACGCCTGCATTGTTCGAAATCGCGGTGAGGTTCTTGGCGCCGGTGTCGCGCAGCGCTTCGATCAGCGCTTCCGGAATGCCGCACAGGCCGAAACCGCCCACGGCGATGGTCTGGCCATCTGCAACGATGCCGGCCAGCGCCGACTTCGCATCAGGATACACTTTATTCATACCCGTCCCTTTTATAGTTAAGCCGAAAAGCTCTTCTGTACTACAGAGTAGAGTCTCAGCATAAAATACGCTGCTCCGAATGACAATACCGTAGAAATACGGGCGAGCACCCGATTCACCCGCCAGTCAATCCAGATCAACCGAACCCAGCAGATGAACGCAGCCACCGCCATCGATTACGAGACGATCTTCCAGCAAGCCCCAGTAGGCATGTGCGTCTCGAGGGACCGTGTGATCCAGGCCAGCAACCTGGCCCTGGGGGCGATGTTCGGCTATGCAGAGGGCAAGCTGCACGGCCAGTCCTTCAGCATGCTCTATCCGACGATGGACGAGTTCCTGCGCACGGGCGACCGCATCGTGCCGATCATGAATGCCAAGGGCCGCTATTCGGACGAGCGCATCATGCGCCGCGCCGATGGAGAACTGTTCTGGTGCCACGTCACCGGACGCGCGCTCGACCCGTTGCTGCCGCTGGGCGCGGGCGTGTGGACTTTCGAGGACGTGAGCGAGAAGCGCCCGGTATCGGCCGAGCTGACGCCGCGCGAGCGCGAGATCGCCGCGCTGCTGGTCGAGGGCAAGACCAGCAAGATGATCGCGCGCGACACCGACCTCAGTCCGCGCACGGTGGAGATGCACCGCGCCAGCCTGATGCGCAAGTTCGCTGCCTCGACTTCGTCGGAGCTGGTGCACAAGCTGGTGGGGGCGCGCTGAGCGTCGACGGCGCAGGGATGATGGCGCACTTTCCGGCATGGCTGTCCCGCCTCGAATCTGCCTCTCTCCGCTTCTGCATGGTGCAGGTTTTAGCCGGAATTTCCAAAAACAATGTCACCGGTTCATTTGACTAAAATCAAAGTAAATATGACAGAAAGGTCAAAGATAGACCTTAGCAAGCAGACTTTACAGTCTGTCCGAACATGATCGGATCCTGGTGCCGCCCTGCGCACTTCAGAGTTGATTTGGACACCGTGCCGAAACTGACAGCGAGTTCGCAGCACGCGTGTCTATTGCAGCCAATCGCCCGCTTTTGCAGTCAGTCTCCGGCACGCAGGATTTCGGCGTGGGCGACTCATGTTTATTTGCAGGTTGGATCATTGACATTCCTGCGAATCCACTACACGCGAAGCGCTGATTGATTCCGCGGTAAAGCGCAATTTGGCACGCAACCGCTGATCGGATTCGGTGTTTCAACGGACGAATGTTGCCAGCGAACCGGCATCATTCCCGTTTCCAGCAGAGATTGCTTTCGATCCTGCATGAGCATTTAGCTGTCAGCACAAGCTCAGGCCAGCGGCCAACAACGACAGCCATGATTGTTCCGAGAGGCGCGGCAAAGCCTACGAACATGAAAAGCCGGCAGGAAATCGACCTGGAACTTATTAAATCCGCACAAGCGGGCGATATCTCTGCTTTCGAAACATTAATGAAAAGATATAGATTACGTCTGTTTCGATTCTTATCACCAATGGTTCGTGATGCAAGGGATACGGAAGACGTGGTGCAGGATACTTTCATAAAAATGTATATGGGGCTCCAGACCTTTCGCGGCGACTCGTCGTTCTCGACCTGGCTCTTCAGAATCGGAATTAACACTGCGAAACGTAGCTTGAACCGGCGTGGACGGCGTATCCCTCAATTGAGCGAACCTGCGACTGACAATGGCGGTAGCCAGCAACTCATGGAGGTGGAAACCGACTTCGTGACGCCGGAAGCAACGTTGGAATCCAGACAGGTGATGGATTTGGTGAATGCCGCTCTTTCCGCCATGCCTGCAGAGCAGCGTATCGCCTTCGTCTTGCGCGAACTCGAGGGTTTGACCTACGAGGAAATAGCGGAGCAGATGCATTCGCCGATCGGGACGGTTCGCAGCCGTATCCACCGCGCCAAGGATGCCCTCGCTGCCGCGCTGAAGGATCAGTAAGCAGCCAGGGCCGGGTTCTCTACGCAGCGATCCCGCAGATCAAACCAGGGCCTCGCTGTCCGCATGCCGGGCATAGCGGCGCCTGCCTCAACCCTGGGGACCTGGCGTCTAGCGGCTTGTCGCCGCATAGTCGTCCATTGAACTGTCCGCGATAACAGGCAGGGTCAGCGCAAAAGCCAGCGCCAGCAGCCACCCGACCACTGTCCACCCAGTGAGGGCACAGGCGATGAATATCCGGTCGGCGCTGCGATAATGGCGCTTCATTGCAATTACGCCAGGCAGGAAATAGAGATAGACCGCAGAGCCGAGCGTGATTGCAAACACATGGAATACAAACACGACAAGCCCGATCAAGAGCATTGCAGTGATACGAAATAGCGCTAACATGGTGTCCCCCGATTTGCGATATTGGCCAGCTCAGCTCAGCCGGCGCGCGCGTAATGACTGGGCCGATCGATCTCCATTTCTTCATCACTGAACCTGTTTTCCCGGGCGATCCTGGCACCAGTACGCAGCCTCCTGGCGAATGCGCCTGCAGTACCGATGGCGATACCGAGCGCAGCGGAGAATGCGATGACGACCATGCGTGAATCCGCGGGCTGGATAGGGACCACCGCCTCGTCGACAATCCTGACGTTGCTTGACCGGTCCTGTGCATCCACACTCATCTCTTCCACACGGCGCAGCACCGATCCATAGATATCCGTTTCAGATTTCAGGTCGCGCGCGCGTCTCTCGAGCTCGGTTGCAACTCCGGGCACCCGCCGCATATCACCCGCCACGGAATTACTTTCGTGGTTTAGTCCGGCGATCTGGCGATCGAGGGCAAGCAGCTCGGGATGCTCGTCGCCAAGCCGTACCCCAAGCTCCGCCCGCTTTTGCCGCAGTGCCGACAGGCGCTCCTTTGTTCCGGAATAACGGGCAAGCTGCAGTCTTGTGTCTTCCGCCAGGTCTGCGGCACGCTCGTTCCGGCGATAGGTTTCATATCTGCTCTCGGCTGCCTCGACCCGCTTTTTCAGCAAGGGTAGCTGCGCCCGGAGAATCGCAAGCGATTCATTCGTTTCCTGTCCCTTTTGTTCCCGTACAAACTTCATATAGGTATGGCCCAGTTCATTCAGAAACGCTTCCGCACGCCGCGGATCCGTGTGCCGCAGGCTGACCTTGATGACTCCGGTGTCTTTGCCGAGCTCGTTGACCTTCAGCCTGGAACTGACGTCGTCAATGGCAGCGACGCGCGGGTGGCGCGCCACGACATACTGCGTCCCAGCCGATCCGCTCAACTCGTCGATCCGCAGAGAAACCGGCTGTTGACCGATTGTCAGATGGTGCAACTGCCCTACCCGACCGGACGAAACGGTACGGCTCTTTTTCTCTTCGATCCGGTAGCGCCCAGGCCCGGTTTTCGTAACCCTGAGGGCCGTATCGAGCAGCGATGCCGGCACCTTCAGCATGCCGACGCGTATGCTCTCGGCATTCCACGCATACCCTCCATAGGGATGGAGCACCACCCCTCCCCGGCGCGCATTCCACTGCGCCAAGGCGGCACCGACAATCGGGAAATACCTTGGAGTGGCAGAAATGTCCAGCCCCTGCTTATCGACTGCAGCGCCGACGATAGCGCGCGAACGCAACAACTCGACTTCGGACATCGCGCGCTTGTAGCCCGAGCCCGGGGAGGCATACCCGAGCAAACTCTTTTGCTCGGCGGAGCGCATATCCGCCACCTGGATCAGTAAATTGGCTTCAAACGTAGGGGGTTTGGCATAGGCGTACAGCGCGCCGAGGGCCGTAATGGTCATCGCCACGACTGCGATGAACATCCGATAGTGCATGACGACGCTCAGCTGTTCGGAGAAACTGATCGGCGTGATGACCGGCCCGACCTCATACCTGGAAATTGCCGGCTCCGAAGAGACGATTTCATTCTTTCCCATATTGCGCTCCTTCCACCCACCGCGCACTGACCGTGGAGGAAAATTGTGCGGGATCAGATGACTGATCTCACTAATATGCAGGCTAACAGTCGCTCGACGAATATCGTTTGCGCTGCATCAAAGACTTGTGGCAGGCACGACTGCAAGAGTATGGTAGTGACCTGAGAACATTACACAAGCGTATTGGAAATGCTGAAAACATCTTCGCCATGAAATACAAAGTCGCGGTTCAGGGGAGCGATCGCGTTCAAAAAATTCTTTGCGCTATTACTTTTTGGCAACATCCAGTCATGCAACTCAATGATCATTAGCGGAAATTTTTCTATCCATTCAATATTTTTCGAAAACAATTCAGATTCGAACCCTTCAATATCGATCTTGATCAAGAAAGGAACGCACTCTTCGGTGCAGTAACTGTCCAGTAAATACTTGACCGTCACAATATCGGTTTCTCCATGCTCGGCACAACTCATTCGAAAGCCGATGCTTCCGAGGCCCGGATCCGCGATTACGCCGCGGCTTTTCTCGCTGCCGATTGCACATTGCAGAAACTCGACATTGGAGGGACCGTTGTTTCTCTTTGCATAAGCGACACTTTCTGGATAAGGTTCCACACATACGATTCTGGATGTCGGGTAGTTTTCGGAAAAATAGCGGGACGCAATGCCAATATTTCCACCGCAGTCGATAATGAGTGGGGTTTTTCCTGAACGCACCGTTTGCTCATAAAAATTCATCAGATCATCATAACGCCTAAGTTTTTCCAAGCCATATCCCTCTTCCAAGTAAATTTGGCCGATAGTATAGAAGTCGGATTTATCCCTCAGGTGAAATGTGAGGTATTTCTTGTGTTTCCTATCGAACAGAATTTGACGCGCACATACAGATGGCGTGAGCTGCAGATAACGCCCTCCTTTTTTTCCGACCGAAAACTGCACAAGATCATGCATTCTGGCTATTAAGCTGCGCAAGGCTTTCGGTGCCGAGGTATCCTGCAGCAGGATAGAGCCTCTCGCGGGTACGGACGTAGCCTGGACGTCACGCGCCGATTGGGGTAATGGCATTTCCATTTGGAGTCCTTTCAAGTCATCAAGAATACTGTTGGAATTTCGGCAGGAGCGATTGCGCTTGATTGAGACAGGTTTTCAGCGCCTGGTCGTCAGGCAAGATGACGGACCCGCTGGATTTCAGCGACGCCGCCTGCAGTCAAGAAAACTGCAGCAACAATGCCGCCGAACATCCCCAATTTCACGCAGATGCCAAGCCACAACCCACTGCCCTGTACCGCGCCGTAGAACATCGTGGCTAACAGGCCAGTGCCGACTGCGCCGGCCGTGATGAGTAACAGGCGAAGGGGAAACATGTCCCCAAATGATTTGCCTAATCGTTTGGCAATCACGCGCATGGTGACCGCTTCGCTCAGCGCAAACGCCGATACGCTTCCCAAGGCCGCGCCCGCCAGTCCAAACCACCATGCCCCCGCCAGGCTGGCGCAGACCGACGTGGCAAGGCCAGCAGCATTAATACGTATGGAAAGCTTCCCCAAGTCAAGCATCGGCATGGCGTAGCCAATCGCAAATGATTGCATCATGATCAGCACGAGGTAGGCGCGCATGACGGGCACTGCAGGCAAGTATCGCGCCGTGTAGACAAGCTCCACGATCTCCGGGGCCAGCACGAATAGTGTTGCTGAGATCGGCACCAGGAGCAAGGTGGCGGCACTGCTACCTTTGAGTAATAGACGATGGACCTCGGCGCGATCGCCCGTGGCGTAAGCTGCGCTGAGCCTGGGAAGCATTGCGCTGTTGATCGGCTGACGAATCAGGGAGCCAACCGGGAGGACGACGGCACCGATCGTAAACGCCGCAAACGCCAGTCCCGGGAACATTGCAGCGGCAATCCATTGATCGCACTGAACCCGCAGTACAAACAGGCTGATCCCGACACCAAATGGAATGGCGTAGCGCAGCTGGACACCCATCAATGCAGGGTCACAACCGATGCGCCCCCCACCCGGCCTGGTGCCCAGGTAAGCAATTGCGAGGGCCACGCGCAAGGCCGCTTCCACTACCAGCGCACCGACTACCCATGCAAGATCACGCGTGAGAATGGCGATCAGTGAGATCAAGGCTGTCCGAAAGATCGCAATCCCCAGGTCAGCCGAGAACTGCCAGATAATCCGTCCCTCGGCAATGGCGAGGGTAGTGGTAATGGAAAGGAGAACTGACAGTCCGAGGAAAATCGATGACGCGCCATGGGTATCGTGGAACAGCCGGTGCAAAGAAGTCCCGCCTGCTGGGTTGAGCGGACTGGCGACGACTGCGACGATGGCGCCCATGACGGCGAGATACAGGATCACGTTGCCGATGACAATGCGCTTGCGCTCTTCGGCTGCGACAGGCAGGAAGAAATACAATGACTGCGGCATGAAGGCCGGCGCCAGCGCCAGGGCGGTTCCAAGCATGAGTGTGAGCAACCGATACTGGCCAAACGCCGCGGTGTCGAGGTTCCGGACCAGTACGACGGGAATCAGGAACTGCAGCAGGAACTCGATCATCCCCCCGGCCGTCAGGATTGCAGCCGATCTCGCTATCCCCATCTGGCCCAGGCGGATAGCCATCTGCTTCAATCCTGACCGAGGTGCAGGTGGAGGAAACTGCGGCGAAGCGCCCGGAACAGGACCCGGATCCGCGCGATATTCGTCGTGCTATCCATGACATGCCTCCTCGATTCCCTGCAAGTACGGCGTGATGACATCCTGCTCGGCATAATGGCGGACCATGAACGCCTTGCAGCGCTCGCTAGTGTCCAGCCACTGACGGCGGTCTGAAACGAGTTGGCGCACGTGTTGCTGCATGTCGTCCATGGTGCTGACCGCGAAGCCAAGACGCTCGCGCCGGATGACGCCATCCGGGTCGAAGAAAGCAACTGCCGGGGTGCCATGGATCCAGGCTTGCAGGTAGGAGTTGGGGAAACCTTCACTATCCGAGGTATTGACGAAAACACTGGCGCCTGCGTAGTGCTGCGCCATCTGGTGGAATGGCACGCGCCCACGGAAATCCAGGTTCGGGAGATGCCTCGCTTCTTCGGCGATGCTGGCATACAGGCTGCCCGATCCAGGCTGCTCTCCGCCTATCATGCAAAAGCGTAGATCGGGCATGCGGCGGGCCAGCTCGAGCAGCAGGTCCGGCCTTTTGAACTGGCGCAAGTTGTTAACCCACAGCACGTCGACCGAACGTTCCACTGCTTGCTCGCACGGCTGGACCAGCATGCGCGCGAGCGTGCTGTGGCGTCCATAGTTGGCCAGCATGGCGTCGTGCTGGCTCTGTGTCTGTACCAGCACATGGTGCGCCCGGCGCAGCCCGTATTCGTAAAGCTTTTTGTCGCGCCAGTACCTGATTAACAATTCATCGGGCCTGCAGTCGCTGTCGTGGGCGACACGGAAGATCAGCTTGCGCTGATAGGCGCTGCAAAACATCGACACCAGGCCAAGCTGCATGCCAGCACAACTGAGGTAATAGATATCGGCGTTCGCCTGGCGCAGCGCGTTCCAGGTCTTGATCCACCGTGGATAGACAAACCGCAACATCCGTAGCCCGGCAGACTGCTTGTAGGACCGGTGCGTCACGATGCCGTCCCATTGCGCAGCATCGGGTTGACCGTAGTCGTAAACCACCATGCTGACCTCGATCCCGCGCCGTACGAGTGCCTTTGCCAGCAGTGTCTGCTGGACCTGTTCGCCCCCGACGCCGTGGCCGCTGAACTCCTCGGCGAGCACGGGCAGGTTATCCATTCCGACGAAACACAGCTTCATGTCCTGTCCTTTGCGTCCCTGGCGAACTCTGCAAGCTGGCCCGGCCGGCCAGCATGATGAGAACGTGCGATTGTCCCGACCGCTGCCCCATAGGCCAGCCAGAGATAGGCATGGGTAAAACCAGGCATGAAGCTATCGTCGGTAATGCCCTGGACCAGGAGCAAGGGGATGCAGGCTGCAGCGCCGAGAAAAAATCCCCGCAGCCCGTGGGCGATCGGCATGTAGGCGGTTTGCCAGAAGGTCCGCCACATGTGGACCAGGAACGCCGCCGTGACAAGTGTGCCGACGATCCCGACGTCGAGCAATGATCCGAGATAGGCACTGTGGGGATGGCCGACCGGCAGTATCGTGCGCGACTGCGCCGCTTCCGACCACAGGATCGACCCATGTCCGCTTCCGACGACGGGATGGCGGAAGATCTCCGGCAGCAACGGTAGCCAGATTTCGTCGATGCGGCCGGAACTGATCAGATCGATGTCATTGCCACCGATGCCATGCAGTACCCTGTCCACTACGGCGTCCGACAGCGCCATCACGGCCAGTGCAAGGCAGGCGAGGATGACGATCAGCCTGATCCTGTCGCGACGGACGCACACGGCATGGAACGACACCACGAGCAGTCCGAGAAAGGCCCCGCGTGAAAACGTCAGCACAACCCCCGCGGCAATCAGCAGCGAGAGCAGGCCTAGCCACAGCGTCGCGGACCGGCTCCGGGCCTCGCCCAGCGAGCACAGCGACAGGGCCAGCGCCATATTCAGCATCAGACCAATTTCGTTGGCGTGCGGACCCAGCACGGACAGGTACTTGCGCGACTCCTGCTGGGCCAGGTCGCCCATCGTCGCCGACGCTCCATTGGCAACGACGAACAGGGCGATCGACAACAGGGTCGCCGAGGAGAGTACGGGCACCATGATCCAGGCCGGGCCGCGCGTATTCGCCGCAAGAATTGCCATCACATAGGCGGTGGCGATGATCAGTCCCGGCGCGAACAGGGTGATTTGCAGGTAGCCCAGCGCCGTGGTCTCCCCGATCACACCAAGGGCATGGAAATATGGGGGAATCTGCGAAACGAATCGGGCGCCGTTGAGCGCCGCGAATATGAAGACGAGCAGGTAGGCATAGAAGACCGGACGCCAGGCCGGGAAGCGGAGCCGGCCCGGGCGCAGGGCCGCGGCAACGAAGACTGCCATTGCCGTGAGCAGGATTGCCATGCCGATGATACGTTGGCCGGATAGGCCCGTCACCGCTTTCGACAGGAAGGTGGTCGGCACGAAAGGCAAGATAAATACGGCGACGGCTGCAAAAATCCTGAAGTTCCGCAGTCCGAGCAGGACGAAGGCAGCGCCCCCGAGGAAGATGCTGGTGCGGATCATTCCAACGCGGTCGAACAGCAGTCCCACAAGCGCTGCCGCAGCAATGCACCCGGCGAAACTGGTAACCAGGTTGCGTAAAGGATGGGGGGCCCGTCCCGTATATTGCGCCACTGCCGAAGTATCCCGCATGTCATTCTTTCGCTGCGCCACGCGCTGATCGTACCGTCGGCAAGTCCGGACGCGTCGATGCCAGCGTGGCCTGGGTTGAGTAAGCGCTCAAGGGGCGAAGCAGTGCGTTTTGTAATCCACTACAGTCACGTTGCCCTTCGACGAAATATGGTGACTGCCGAGGGAGCGGTCGAGGTAGTCGTGCCGGATGTCGGCCACCTTGCGCTCCAGGTAGTTCGCTTCGTCCAGGACCAGGATCTCGAAGAGTGCGAGACCCTCGCCATACTGGTCGAACCCCTGCCGCTGGGCCGCCCGAAAGATCCGGCCCTCATCCATGATCAGTCCGGCGTTACGTCCCATGTCGGTATCGATGCACAGCGGATTGGCAGGATGCGGCGTCCACCGGCCCTCCAGGGGCGAATCGGCGGAGAACAGGCACAGTTCCGAACAGTGGTCGCTCAGCCCTGAGCGGTCCACGCTCGTGAGCAGCCACCATTTGCCCTTGTGCTCGAAGAATATCGAATCTGCAGCCGAGATATTGTCGAGCGCGACAGAATGGAGCGACCAGCTACGGGGGAAATCATCGCACTGGTAAATCCTGATCTGGTTGCTCTCGGATGCCTCCGGGCACATGTACGTCTGGCCGCCATACTCGAAGATGAAGGGAAAGGACAAATGGAAGTCCTCCCTCAGGGCGACACCCAGGCAGTTTACCGAAGCCGGAGTGATCTCCAACACGGAGATATGGGCACGGTGCGTTGCGTACACATAATCTTCAACGAAACAATAGGTCCTGCCCTCGTGTACGTGGAGAAACGGATCCGCCCAGAAATGCCCAGCAGGCGCTGAAATCCGGACGCCGCGCCACAGGGCAGCCTCGCGCCATCCCGAACGGGTCACGCACAGGTTCCAGCGATGCTGGATTCCCAGCAGGCGACGCGATGCGCGTGCCGCGAGCCGGCCGAACAACTTGGCGATGTACAGGGAGGACTCGGCTGCTCCCGGGGGCGCCAGGCAGGAGCCCGAATAGGGAACCGTATCCCGTGGAACGGGCAGCGTGCTGGTGGCGGCGACGTCGAGCAGCAGCTTTCGCAACTGCGCCTGTGCTTTGTGGAAAAGATGGGCCTGGTTCAGCAGGAAAGAAAATTTAGTCCTGAAACCGCCTTCGACCAGGACGCGTGGCCGCAACACGGAAGGCGTACGGGTACAGATGGCAAAGCTCGTCTTCGGGCGGCGATGGTAGGCGTCCCAGAAACCGATCGGCGCCGACTCCGTGATCCTGTCGCGACGGTAGTCGATGAACACTGTTCCAAAGCGTGCCGCGGGAAGCTCGGCGGGTATTGGGCAACCATTCCCAAGATGCACGAACAGATCGACGGAGGGAGCGGACGGACCGCCATCGAAGCCTGCCAGATAGATTCGTGGCAACGAGGCCAGGGACGGGGTATCCGCCAGGTCGGCCACTGCCAGATGACTGCGGTGCGCCCGGTAGCAGCTGAGCAGAACGCGCTCGGCCCGCATGACGCCAACTGTAAAGAAGCCGTGGCGGGCCGCGCCGATCCAGCGCCGCCATGCGGTATCCGAACGCCCCGTACCGGTGCGCTGCTCCGGCCTGCTGGCGGCCAAGGCCAGGGACAGTTCGATACCCGGCTGCGTTTTCGCCCATTCACAAAAAGCAAGGGCATAGCTGTCGATGTGCCGGGGGGAGACGATCAAGGCAATCTGCAATGTTTTCATGACGGATAAGGCTGGCTGTTACGAAACCATCGCGGTGCCACTGAAATGCTCGATCAGCTGCTTCGTCTGTCGTACATTGCGCAGGCTCGAGGCGCCGAAGACGATCGATTCGACTTTCTCTTGCGCGCACACATATTCGATGGCTTCGGCTGGTGGGATCGCACCCGATGCGAACACAGACATCGCTACAGCACGGAAATTGCGCGATGCAATGATCTCTTCATAGGCCTGCAGGCCGCCGCACATGCGGAAGCCGATCTTGTTGATGTTCGCGCATACGATCGGGTTCTCGATCCCGACCCCTTCCAAAGCGTCGAGCAGCAGGGGAAGGTTCATGGTGATAAAACCCGGCTCCGCACCGTAGGCATCGCGGACGTGATGCGCAAACGTGCGCAGGGCCCCATGGAAGCCCAGACCCAATGCGAGATCGGTCACCACATTTTGCAGGAAGATCACAGGGGTGGAGATGCCTTCGAACATCTTCATTTCCGCATCGATCAATGCGCGGATCAGGACGTCGATGTCTTTCCGGGCGACCGCCATGCCGTTCTTCATGGCGGAAAGGACCGGCGCATCGTTCGGCAAGAATTGCCTGATTGCTTCGATCATCCCGAGTTCCGAAACGGCATTCGCATATTTATGCGCATAAGGCATGCAGGGATACATCTTGAGCTTCCGGTAGCGCAGCGGCTTGCGCCGGATGAGCGCGCAGATCTCCGCGATGCGCTCATGCGTCGTGCACATCAGCACCTCGATGCCTTCATCGAGCACGCCGTCGAGCATGCTCATGACTGCGTCGTTGCCCTGAAACTGGATCGCCAGCTTGCGAGCATGTTCGTCCGACATATGGTTGATGCCGAAAAACTGATTATCGCCAAACAGTATGCGTTCCACGCTCATCCTCCTTTCAAGACGTTGGCAATTGCCTTTGGCGTCCTGAGAATGGATTCTCCGATCTCCCTCCATGACTTCGCCGCCTGCCGTCCTTCGCCGGCAATGTCCGGGTGGCGCGCAGCTTGCGCATCCGACTGGGCTGCGCGTGCAGCGTCTTTCCGGATCATCTCGGCCACGACATCTGTTTCCAAGGCGCAGCGAAAGTCGCAATGGGTGTGCAGCCGGCGCTGCTGGATGGATTCCACGAAGTAGGCGATCTGGGCAGAATACTCTTCGCCGCGAAGATAAAACCAGACCGGCTTGGTCAACTCGGTCGTGTAGAGCTTGGTCCAGCCAACCGTCAACTCCGGCAACTGGAGGCACGGGGACCGGAGGTAGAGATTCAGTTCCTGGCGGCTGACTTCGATTTTGCCGTTCAGGCCCCAGAGCGTGACTGCGGTCGACATCTTGCGGAAGCTTTCGTCACTCCAGTTGGCCGAAATCTGCGCAGTTTTCCCGTCTGCATAGGCAAAGTTCGAATACACTTCGTCGTCGATGGTGGAAGAGAACACACTGCGCAGGACCGACCCCGACACCGACGTCGGCGGTCCGATAAGGTAACCCAGCAAATCGATACCGTGGCAGGCATAGTCGTACAAGCAGCCGCCTCCCTCGGTTTTGCTGGTTCGCCAGGTCGCGCCCTTTTGCCGGATCATGACCGGTCCATAGCATTCCACCTGTGCGTGGTAGACCTGCCCGATGGCGCCTGCGGTCAACAACCTCTTCGTTTCTTCGAAGGTCGCAACGAACCTGTTGTGATAGCCGACCTGCGTGACCACGCCGGCACGCTCGGCCAATTCGGCCAGCTTGGCTCCCTGGCCGACGTCCAGGCAGAACGGCTTCTCGCAAAAGATGTCGATGCCCCGCTCCAGCGCAGCCTGGGTCATCTGGGTATGGTATTTCGATGGCGTCGCGATCAGCACTGCGTGGGGCTTTTCCGCGTCCAGCATCTGCTCGTAATCGCCGTAAGTCGCCAAGCCGGTATATTTCGCCACGATGTCGCGCATGTATTTTGCGGGATCGCACACCGCGACCAGCTTCAGGTCTGGATGCGCGTTAAGGATGGCCTGGTGGGAGATTCCCATCTTGCCCATGCCTGCCAGGGCAATGCGGATCGGCTGGTCAGTTGGCGTTTTCATTTGTCACCTGTTTCTTGATCATTTCGTAAGCCAGCCGCCCTTTTGAAAGCAAAGCAGGATTCGGCATGCTGCGCGAGTGTGAATGAAGATATTCCAGAGCCTCGTCTGCCGTGAGTTGGGGCCGGTGCACGCAGGCGCCTTCCGCAATCAGGTAGCGGTCAACGTCGAGCAGCGCATCCTGGTAGACCGAGATCGTCGGAACACCCAGCACGGCCAATTCACGCGTCATCGTCCCGCCCGCGCCGACGAACAGGTCGCAGGCTCCCGCGATGGATCGGATGTCCAGCACTGAGGCGAGTGTGCGCGAGCCTGCAAACCTGGGACCGCAGTAATGGCGGTACTGGTCGTCCGACCGTGGAAGAATCGTGACGTCGGCACGGTCCTTCAGCCCGACGATCACGTCGTCCAGGAAATTCTGGGGGCCCTTGTAGTATTGGGCAGTCCAGGGTTCCGGCCTGATATAGATCCGGGGACGCGTCGCTGCGTCACCCGGCCGGCGTTGCGCCGGTAACTTGTGCATGTAGTCCCAAAGATAGATGCCTTCCTTGACTCCGGGATAATGGGTCACTTTCTTCATCCTGGCACCCTGCCTCTTGAGGCTGCCGGCACTCAAAAATTCGGGAACCATGATCGTATCGGCGCAGGCGAAGGCCGGGACGTTTCCTGCTGCATGCTCATTGTCGTTAAGGTAAACAGAGCGGATCCCCATCAACTGCGCCACCACAGGCGAGTGGAAGGAGCTCTGCGACACCGCCACATCAATACGCTTGTTCTTCAAAAATTGGATCAATTGCGACACCCGCACCGGGAACCCGCATACTTTGCGCACGATCGAACGTCCATAGTGGCTGCCAACCACGGTGTGCTCGATCTTGTGCATCCGTAGCAGCTCGCCAGTATTGGCGAGAGGACGGCTCGTGACCACGACCTCGTGCTCGCGCTGCAATTCGAGAATCATCGCGCGGAACATATTGATATGTGGCGAATTCGATAAATCAAACCAAATCTTCATTTTCTCTTCCCCCAGACAAGACTTGATGTGTGCCTGCTACAGCGCTGTCCCGCTCGCCACACGGGGGACGCTGATACTGTTTTGTGGACCGGCTCGAAATCAGCTGTTCATACAAGTCTTCAACTGCCCTGACCGCGTGCTTCCTTGAAAATCGCGTTTCCACCTTGACCCGTCCGGCCAGACCCATCCTCTGACGATCTTCCGGACTTGCCAGCAGCTTCAGGACGGCAGCCGCGAGGGCTTCGATGTCTCCTGGCTCGACCAGCAGACCTTCCACTTCGTTCGTGACCGCTTCCGGAACTCCGCCGACAGCGGTCGCCACCACCGGCAAGCCATGTCCCATCGCCTCCAGCAAGCTCATTGGAAGCCCTTCAAAATGCGAAGGCAGGACGAAAATTGCAGCCTGTTGCAACAACTCCTCTCTGCGTTCCTGCCCAATCCAGCCCAAAACCTCGACGTTGTTCTCGAGCGCGAGCGCGCGCACCTGCGCTTTTGCCTCCTCGACCCGGCCATCGCCACACAGTTGTAGCCTGGCGCCGGGACACACAGCCGTAATCTCGGCCATCGCCTTTATCAGGTCGAAAGCACCTTTGCATGTCTCTATATGGCCGAGAAAAATCAGGGTCGGCACAATGCGGAAGACGGACTCGTTCGTGGGCATTGCAATGGCCGGGTTGCAAATTGTTATGACGCCTTCGCGACCAGTAATGGTGCGAATCCAACGGTTGAGTTCGTTTGACACGACGATGATCCTATCGACATTATTGAAGGCAAATCGGACAAGCCGGCGCCGGAACGGTCCGCATTGCGCCTCGTAGAACTCCGGAAATCTGCCTGCATGGACATGGAGAACGGTAGGGACACGAAACACGAAGAATATCAATAGAAAACAATACTTTCTCCAGAAACTGGAATTAATAGCAACATGGATATGGGCAATTTCTATTTGGCTTGCGATGGCCTTACTGATCGCATACCTCATCGCTTTGGCGAATAAACCGATCTTCTCGGTGCGCTTCCCGCTGCAATGGGTCGCAACATATTGGACATTGCTGCGTTGAAAAAAGCCGTCAGCGTCATAATGCTGGACAACAGAAGCGATGCCGCCACAGGCATCGGATCGGGTACCCAACATAAGTATCGGCTTACGCGCATCCATAGCATTTCCTTTAACCAGCTTGATATTCCTCTAGATCGCAGAAGCATTTACCGATATTGTTCCATCATGTTCTTCTACGTTTGACATATATCAAACCTCGGTTACCGTGCTCGACAATTTAATGATGTCCTGTCATAAATAAAATAAAATCGGCAATTGTTTTACTAAGGTATTTTTCCAACCACCATCGAAAAATAAGCGGGCTCAGCAAATCGAGGGGCGGCCGTCGGAACACGGCGACCGGCCTAATAAAAATGCAAGGCGATCAGGCCTATTCCCAGCAAGCTCAGGCAAACTACTTTGGTCCGTCCGGCCTGCGCCTCGATCAGCGCATTTTGCTGTTGCATCTTCGTGGCTGCATCCACGCCCGCACCGCCCCTTTCCGTCGCAGGCGATTCAAGTGGTGGAACGACAGTTTCATCGGCCCCATCACTCCAGACCAGGGACAACTGGACCGGAATCCGCTCCTTCTTTGCATGGGATTCCAGGAAATGTGTGTCTATGTTGTCCACTTATGCCTCCACCTGATCAACTGCTGCTTGGTCAAACGTCCCCTACCCCGAACCAGGGTGCGGAAATAAGTCAAAAGGTTGGGAACGACATCCATCAGCGAGCGATATATCACGATCTTTTCGAAATCCCGCTGTTGGCCCAGGAATCGAAATTTATAGTCATATTTTCCGGAAAGAAGATGGTATTCCGCAGCGCCACGCCGGATAGCCTCGCAAATGCTTTGATAGCAGCACAGCATTCCAAGGCGCATGTCATCGAAAGCCGGATCGTGGGCGACGACATGCATGTAAAAATGCCCCCCCACATGGGTACAGATAACACCGCCACAAATTTTTTCATCCATGCTGGCCACGAGCAGCACCCCATAGGCGCCGACCATTCGCCGCAGTTCCGAAACCGTACGATGAGTATGAGAAGGAACCGCGCGTTTGCTGGTTATCCTTTTCCGGCTCAATTCAACCAGGCGGTCTATTATTTCGGGTCCGCCATCATCCTGGTTGTAAACCTTGAACTCCATGCGCGGATATCGTTCCTTCATCATCTTTTCGCTGCGCCGGATTGCGGCGCGCGTATTCCTGCCAAGAATCGCGCTATACTCCTTCGGAGTGGCCGGCAGGACGATTACAATATCTTCGCTTGAGTTGAATCGCTGGCTCGTGAAAGAAATCGGCGTGTTGTCCGATGCGACTGAAGGAAGGCAGATTACATTCACCCGGGGCGAGTTCTTGAAGATGTAGGCCGCCATCTGTTCCAGCTCGCACACGGAGATGGCGAAATATTCATTCGTGACAGTAACCGTTCCCTTGGCGTACCGGAATATGACAATCGTCTCGGACGCCTGTCCATCGCTTGAAACATAGGCGGCGGTTGGGTCGGCAACGTCCCTTTCGGCTATCCGAGCCAATGTGCAGAACACGCTCTCGTAGCGTTGCTCGAGTTTGCGTTCCAGAAATTGCGGAAAAGGCTGATGCAAGATGGCCTGATGGGCACCGTGATGCGCCAGTAGGCTATCTTTCGAGCAATGATTCATATCGTCCCTCGCAGACTGAGTCGCTTGCGTCGATCCACCGGCCTACCCGGTACAGCGCTGATGTACGTGTCATTCCCGGCAATGGAGTGTGACTGCCGGCGCCACCGACCGATGCTACATTTCCACCCCGGTTTCAGTGTGCTTGCCAGCAACCGGCTGTTGTCCGATCCGGCCGACGGGCGTGACGCGCTGTACTGCGCGCCCCGCCGCCCGAATCGCTTTTGCAGCACGAATGCAGGTCGCAAAGCTTGTACCCATGAACCCCGCGCACGCGGCCTTCTGCTTGACTCTTCGCTTGCATGTGTCGACCACGACTTTCATTTTGTTCTCTGCATATCTTTTCCAGTCGTGCAGCGGAAGCTGGCCGGATCGATAGATTGTTATGCTGTTGAAGATTCTTTCCTTTGCCTGCAATCGCGCTTTGGCATCGCCTCCGCCGCCCATCAACAACACCTCCTTCATCCCTTTGGAGATGCAGTACATGATCAGCTTGACCTGGACAGTATTACCCAGCGCGTATGCATTCCATTGCGGATCGTGCCCTGTCATTCGAAAAAAGCAACGATCGCCGGAAATATAGCCCAGCGTCCCGGCGCATAGCTGGTCGTCGATATAAATAAGCGCCATGCACCCATGCGTCTGCGCCAATCGAACAAGAATATCGATCTCAGCTTCCCTGATATAGGGCGACTGGCGCTTGAATTGCATCCGCTTTTCGGTCAGCGCAACGACTGCGCGAACGTGGCTCATTTCTATTTCTTCGCAACGCCGGAGCTCGAAGCGGCAGGCTGGATGTTCGGATTGCAGTTTCTGGAAATTTGCCAGCCACCTGCGGATCGATTTCGCACTGCTACCGTACAGATACGCTGCTTCATTGTCCGGGAGTTCGACTACCTGTTCCTGCAGTTGCTGTACTTCCTGGTAGGCGAAGCTGCAACATGCCCGATCCACGCTTGTGTCAAGCGCATAAAATTCGATCCTGGTGGAGAATTCATATCGCGTGAATATGAAATCGGAAAATCGGACTATTTGCTCCGTACCGAGGTGAACCTGCTGATTAAGTACATGAATCACATGGCCGGCAATGCGAAAAAGTACGATCGCATCGATTTGGGCAGCCTTGGTCGAAATATAGGTACTGACTCCACTGAGGGAGCCGTACAGCTGCAGCCTTTTGATCGCGCAATACACGCTCCGATACTTTCTTTCGATCGCATCCTCCACAAATCCCGGGATACGGCCTTCATATAATGTCACCGCGAATCCACTACGATCAATCGCCGCCGGTGGATGCTCTGCCGGTCCGGCACCAGGCCAAAGGCCAGCATGCATATCTCCATTTGCAAGATGAGGTCGCATCGTGTATGTGCCATGACAGTTTCGAAAGATGATCAGATTCTATTGTTCCGAGTCCAAAGCATGTTTGCGATAGATCAAACGATCAAGGGTCAATATCTTACATATAATTCTCTAAGGGAAATTTGACAATAATCAACGGCCGCTAATGTTTCACTTGGCAATATTGATCTTCCGCATCAAATGGAGAAATTCTGATGAGCTTGGACAAACGTGGCTTGCTTAATTTCACGTCCAGAAGTGACGATCCGCTTTTTGGGTTTGCCGGAAGCATGTTGGCGCTGTCTCTGCTAAAAGATTTCGTACAAAACGGAAATGCTATTGCGGTCTTGCTTGAACATTTCGTATCGCCTATCGACAACTTCCTGGCTGAGAGTGACGATACCGCACAGATAGATAGTAACCGTTTGGAGGTATTGACGGAAAATGTTATTATTTTAAAATGAACCAAGTACAAGGTTCGCTCTCGACGATCTCAGCCGTTCCTGAAATGCTGGGTTAGTTGAAACATTGGAGAGAGAAATAATGATCAAGATCATGATTAGCGATTCCGACCTTTTCGCGCGTGAGGGAATCAAGGAGATGCTCGCCAAATACGGTGACCTGCAAGTTGTTTGCGAAACACGCACTGTCGCGGAAACCTTACACGCTTTGCGAGAGCACCGGGCTGATGTCTGTATTCTTGAGATTGCGATGGATGGCGAGGGCGGCTTGCATCTTCTTCGTCAGGCCAAGAGCCAGGCATGCGGTATACCAATCCTCGTTATCACCCATCGCCGTGAGTCTGATTTTGCATTACGGGCAATGCGGTCGGGGGCTTCCGGCTACATTTCCAAGGATTGCCTGGATCATCAGCTTGCGTATGCAGTGCGGACTGCAGCGGAACGTCGGCCTTATGTCAGTGAATCAGTCAGTGAATTGATAGCAGAAAGCATTATCAAGATGCGACCGGGTCGGCGGCATGAAAAGTTGTCCGACAGCGACTTCGAGATTTTTTGCCTAGTGGCAAATGGTGCGCCGATGGCTAAAGTTGCCATCACATGTAACATGAGCATTCCAGTAGCGCGTACGCGCAAGGGCAGGATCATGCAGCAACTCGGACTCCGTTCCGATGCCGATCTTGTGAAGTACGCAGTAGGGCGCAACCTCATCGACTAGCCGACACGCAGAGATAAAGAACATTTCCTGCTGCACTGCTCTGCCGACAGCGTCAGCTTGCGTGGCGCAAGTTGCTGGAATGTCTGGGGAGGTTCGGGGTTTTTATATGACCCGATCGCTATCGACTGCTCGTTTTCGGATGACTTGCCAGTGCGAGAAACGTCCGGTCATACTTTATCAGCATCTTGTCGATCGAAAACCGGTTCACCACCGAGGCGCGGGCATTCGCGCCCATTTTCCCGTCGACATTAGCCGCTTTCACTTCGAGAATTGCTCTGGCGAGCGCTTCGACATCCCCGGCGGGAAAGAGTTGTCCATTATGACCGTGATTTACCTGTTCCGCCGCGCCGCCAACCTCACTCATGATAATGGGCTTTTCCAGCGCCATTGCTTCCAGCGCCGACAACGAAAAGGTTTCAATATAGTGAGACACGAGGGTCATGACATCGCACGCTGCCACATGCATCCGCACGTCCGGAAGAAACCCGGTGACCGCCACCTCGTCCTGAAGGCCCAGGCTCGCGATCGTGCGTTCAATCCTCGTGCGTTCAGGCCCGTCGCCGATTATCAGGCATTTGAATCTGTGTCCCCTCTGCCGAAGCAAAAAAATTGCATGCAGCAGATCGATGTGCGACTTTTCGGGACGTAGTGAAGCACATATGCCAATTACGAAGTCCGAGGGCGAAAAACGGAATTGCGCGCGCAAGGCATCTATCGCACTGCTGGAGAAGTCGTTGCAGAAACGAGCGATGTCGACACCGTTGTGAATCACCTCGGAAAATGGAGGCCTCAATTTTTTTGATTGCCAGTAAGCGCGTTGTTGCTCGCAAACAAAGATCACCAGATCTGCCGCATGAAAGAAAGGCCGGTAGATGCCCATTTGCAGCCTGGATTTGCGCGTGCGTAGTTCGGTAGTATGAAAAACTTCCGCAAGCGGTACACGCGAGCCTGAAAGCCTCAGGGTAAGCCAGCCGTAGAGCAATGCAAACTCATTTGCACAGACGACAACATCGACTGCTTCACGTTTTACAAAGGAGGACAATCTTCGCAGCGCCGCGAGGTCGAACATTTTCCTGACATGCGCGCAGAAAACAAAGACCTCGTCACTTATTCCCCGCATGACGTCACTTCCGTCCATTTCATTCTTCAGGTGGACCACGGAGATTCGAAATCTGCTCTTCTCGAGACCATTTGCGAGAGAAATCGTGTGTAATTCGGCACCGCCCACACTCTCGGAAACAAGCACGAATAGAACATGTATCTTTTCATCGACTGAACAATGATTCATGTAATTTTCCTGTTTCCTTACCTGCGTGAACGTCTCGACTTGTTCGCCGCAGCACGAAGTGGATTGCAAGGCCGCGGCACGCCATGGCAACGGACAGCGTCCAGACAGGCGACGTGACGCTCAGGCGCTCGGCGTACCTGAATCGAACATTTTGTTCAGTATTGCGTACTGAATCAGCTGGGATATAGACGTCATTCCCATCTTTTCCATTAGTCTTGCTTTATGCGTACTCACGGTCTTGATACTGATATTAAGCTCGGAAGCAATTTCGGAAACCTTGCCACCATCGGCCAACTTCATGAAAATTTGCAGTTCTCGCGGTGTCAATGATGTGTGGCTGCGGTTTTTAGACGCATTGTGCAAGTCTTCAGCGAACAGTCGCGACAAATCTTCATGCAGGTAAATCTTGCCGGACGCGACTGCCCGTATTGCTGAGGGGAGATGACCGATTGCACAACTCGCATTGAGCAAGCCCCTGGCCCCCATTTGTAGCTGGGCGAGGACTTGCGGCAAGGTAGGCGAACTCGTGACCACGATAACATGCAGTAGGGGACATTCTTGTCGTAAATATTCGAGGTAGCCAATGACGCCGCTCGTCGATGGATGGGCGAGCACGACCACTCCGGCATTTCGCCCGGCTCCTTGTGCGCGCACTTCATTCGTATGTTCCACTTCCGCAACAACCTCGATATCATCTTGCGGAAGAAGAATACGTTTCATACCTTCGCGCAATACGCTTAGCTTGCTGGCCAGCACGACGCTTATCATTGCTTTTCCGATTCAATTCAATGGTCACCGCGTTTGAAGCACCAGAGCAACGCATGTCCATTTCAGCGGTGCTCTTTCTTCGTATCTATTTTCGCCAGAGCGACACGATTATGCCCAAGGGGAAACTATTCCGAATCTGCAATAGAATGAAACGTGACTTCGCTCGAAAACTCTGTTCGATCAGAAATTTGTCCGGAATCAAGCTGCACTACCGAAACTCAGTATAAGAGAGAAACGTGACGTATGCTCGTTGCATATCAAAATAGGCCACAACAAATTGAACCTTTTGACTATCCGTACAACGGTTGCGAGACGACCTTGCCCTTCCAGGTCGGATTCCCGGATCTTCGCTGTTTCTCAAAGTAAAATGGTTCTGACAGTAAAGGCGCAACCGATGCAATCAAAGTAACGCTATCGCGAAGCCGGCATTTGGCTGATCAGTCCTGGGGCTGGCGCAATGGGGGCGCCAGCGGCTGTCTTGGGCTGCCGCCTCCCCCGATATTCGCCAGGCTATTGTTGTCCACTACATGCAGTGCAGACACGATTCGCTGGATATCACGCACCCAAGGTGTATTGTCGTTCAGTCTCTGCGCCATCTCAAAGCCCCAGTCGCCCTTGAACTCGTCTCGTTTTGAACCGGCGGGGCCGTCTTCAGCACTAAAGTCGAACCCGGGCGCATAGGTGTCGTCGACGATATAGGCGCCGTAATTTTGCAAGGTCCATGCCAACTGCTTCGCAGGAACAGTTTCTAGCCCCAATGATGCGATCCCGATGCTGCCGGGGATGGCCAACAGCGCCCCCATTCTCATGGCGCTGTTCATGTTGTTGCGGGCACTGCCGTACCAGCCGACGGCGTAACTATCCGATGTAACCGCGGGCCAACGCGAACATTCGGACCGCGTCGTGCATTTGAATAAAGCCTCTTTTGCATAGACATTTATTTTCAGCGCATGAGACGGACCTGTTTCCGTTCCAGGACGCAGTTCGCCGAGGCGGATCGATCCCCCGATCGCAGACAGGCCCGATCCACCGTGTGCTCCGGTGATACCGGCGCCGTAGAGGTCGACATCAGGGAAGCTGGCATACGAGGTGGCGGCGCCCCCCGCAGCACACCGTGCCAGCGGCTGTGTTTGCACAAGTGTCCGTCCGTCCCGCATCAAGAATACCGCCGGGCTATTTTTATCATTGCCAGGAACAAGATAATGACGTGGCATCGGCACGGTACGCAGTACTTCTCCCGTTCCGGCACAACGATCCCTTCCGCTCCAGCCGGCGTCGTTATAATGAATTTCCGTCAGGGGGGCATAGGGCGTCAGGATGAGCTTTTCGTCGTCCACCCCAGGCATCGATGCCCAGATGCTGCCGCCTGGTTCTGGGCTCAGGTTTGCTTTTACGAAAACGGCGCTGGTGCCAATTGGCATGTTCCAGATACTGTCCGACGCAAACGGTTGGCCCAGAGGGTCCCGGCTGCGGAAAGGTGCTGCCAGCTGATCTCCAATGCCGCAAGCAATGGCAAGCAAGGCCAGGACGAGTGGACGCCACAAACTAGCCGCATTCCGCTGCAAGTTGCTCGTCGATGTCATCGCACGTTTCCTCACGTCGGACGGAGATGTTCAGGTGCGCAGCAGTACGCGATTTATTTGAATGCACGAAGCTGGCGTGCTCGTTCTCTTCAAGAATAAGCCTTCTGCTGCTTCCACGTTCACGCGAAACGCGGCAGGCCCGCGATATTCGCGAATTTACGCTGCCCGCCCGTCAACATCGCGCCGGGTGCCCGGCCGGTTTCATGAACGCGCGCTGCGCAGTCGCGTTCAAGCCAGACAGATGACGGCAACGGATAAGTCACGCAAGCGCCGCTATTCGTCCGCACTGCCGCAGCTCCTTTACAGCGCGATTACCAGCGGGACTGCCGCCTTCGTCAACGGTATCGCACAGCGCAGCGCGCCTGCGAAATTGGCATGTTCGAACAGGTAGTCCGTCCCCCTCGTCCCGCCAAGCTTGATGGCCGATTCGTGCTGGCACCACAGGCGGTAAAAGGCGCTTACACGCTCGTGCCCTTCAACTACGCGCAACTGCTCGACCGTCTCGGATGGAAAGGCCTGCTCTGCCAGCGCGAGCACGTCGCGCGTGACATCGATGCGTTCGATATCCAGGCCCACTCGTGTGACTGTGCTGGCCGCGCAGGCAACCCACGGTCCGGTGTGGGAAATACTGAAGCCGCATCCGGGCACAGATGGTTGCCCGAGCACCGGCGCCTGGCCGGGCCGTTCTTGCAGCACGATACTGGCCGGCTCCACCGCCAGCAGCCGGCCCAGCGCCATGCGCAGCAAGGCGCGCCCGGCGACGAACTGGCGGCGCCGTTCGGCCCTGGTGAAGCGGGCAAGGCGCTGCCGTTCGGACTCGCCCAGCCAGCTCGCGTAATGCGCCAGCCGGGCGTCCGTGAGCGTCGTGGTGTCGGCCAGCCATACCAGGGTGCCGCCCGCCGTCCCCACCACGCTCTGCGTCATTTACTGCTTGATCTTGACGAAGTCGCCCTTGAGCGCGACGCCGGTCATCATCGCGCCGTCATGGCATTCGAACTCGGTCTCGCTCGACATCTCGGCGTTCTTGTAGTTGCTGACGATGTTGACGACCGCGTTGGCGCCCAGTTCGCGTGCGCGTTCCTGCAGGCGCAGCATGGCCGACAGGAAGGCCCAGTTGCAGGCGGTTTCCGGCGACTTGCCGAACGAATTGGTCTTCTGGCTGGTCTTGTCGGTGCCGAGCTGCTCCAGCACTTTCGGGGTCGCCTGCTCGCCGAAGTAGAACTTGACGTCGCCGCCGAGGCGCGACTGGGCGTCGTTGGCGGCCATCGCCTTTTCGAGCGACATCATCATCTTGGTGTCGCGTGCCTGCGCTGGAGCGACGGCGGCGATGGCGGCTGCGGTAACGGCGATGGACAGGATCAGTTTTTTCATGTTTTCTTCCTCGGTTAGACAGACTTCTTAAAAATCAGCGACGTGTTAATGCCGCCGAACGCAAAATTGTTCGTCATGACGTAATCGCAGTCGAGGCGGCGTCCTTCGCCGCGGATGTAATCGAGCTCGCCGCATTGCGGATCGACCTCGTTCAGGTTCAGGGTCGGGGCGAACCAGCCTTCGCGCATCATCTCGATGCTGATCCAGGCTTCCAGCGCGCCGCAGGCGCCCAGGGTATGGCCCATATAGCTCTTGAGGGAGCTGATCGGCATATTTTTCCCGAACAGCGCATTGGTCGCCCGGGTTTCGGCCAGGTCGCCTTGCTGGGTGGCGGTGCCGTGGGCATTCACGTAACCGATGTCGCCCGGCGCCAGGCCGGCGTCGCGCAGCGCCAGCGACATCGCCGTCTGCATGGTGGCGGCATTCGGCTGGGTCACATGGGTGCCGTCGCTGTTGGTGCCGAAGCCCACCAGTTCCGCGTAGATGGTGGCGCCGCGCGCCAGCGCGTGTTCGCGCTCTTCCAGGATCAGGCAGCCGGCGCCCTCGCCGATCACCAGGCCGTCGCGTTTCGCGTCGAAGGGCGTCGGGGTGAGCTGCGGGGTGTCGTTGCGCACGCTGGTGGCGAACAGGGTGTCGAACACCGCGGCTTCGGTCGCGCACAGCTCCTCGGCGCCGCCGGCCACCATCGCGGTCTGGCGTCCGGCCTTGATGGCCTCGTAGGCGTAGCCGATACCCTGGCTGCCCGAGGTGCAGGCCGACGAGGTGGTGATTACACGCCCGGTCAGGCCGAAGAACACGCCGATGTTCACCGGCGCGGTATGCGCCATCATCTTGATATAGGTGGTGGCGTTGATGCCGCGCGTGGTGCGCTCCTCGATCATGCGGCCGAAGTCGCCGATCGCGCTGGTGGTGCCCGCCGACGAGCCGAAGGACACGCCCATGTCGCCGCTGGTGAGCAGCGGATGGTCCAGCAGGCCTGCATCGATCAAGGCCAGTTCGGTCGCGCGCGTGGCCAGCAGCGCCACCCGGCCCATGCTGCGGGTGGCCTTGCGGTCGTAATGCTTCGGTAATTCGAAGAGCGCGGCAGGCGCGCCCAGCTGGGTGTTCAGGCCATCGTAGGTGGACCAGTCGTGCATGCGGACGATCGCGTTGCGGTACTCGCCCAGGCGGGTACGGATGCTGGCCCAGTCGTTGCCGAGGGGGCTGATGCCGGCCATGCCGGTGACGACGACGCGGCGGCTCATGCCAGGCCTCCGTTCACCGACAGCACCTGGCGCGTCACGTAGCCGGCATCAATCGACATCAGGTAGCTGACCGCGGCCGCCACTTCTTCCGGACGTCCGACGCGGCGCGCCGGGATCATCTTGAGCGCTTCGTCCATCGGCACGTCGGCGGTCATGTCGGTCTCGATCAGGCCCGGGGCGACGCAGTTGACGGTGATGTCGCGCTTGGCCAGTTCCAGCGCCAGGGCCTTGGTGGCGCCGATGATGCCGGCTTTCGCCGCGCTGTAGTTGACCTGGCCGCGGTTGCCGATCAGGCCCGACACCGAGGCCATGGTGACGATGCGGCCTGGTTTACGGCGCTGTACCATCGGCATCACCAGGGGGTTGAGCACGTTGAAGAAGCCGTCGAGGTTGGTGCCGATGACCTGGTCCCATTCCTCGCCCGTCATGGCCGGGAAGGCGGTGTCGCGGGCCACGCCGGCGTTGCAGACCACGCCGTAATAGCAGCCGTGGGTCTCGATGTCGGCCGCCAGCGCGGCGGCGGTGGCATCGCGCTGGGCGATGTCGAACTGCAGCACGCGCGCGGCGCCGCCGGCCTCGATGATCTCCGCGGCGACCGCGTCGGCGTCAAGCCTGCGGTCGCGGCAATGCACGACCACGGCATAGCCGTCGCGCGCCAGGCGCAGGGCGATGGCCTTGCCGATGCCGCGCGACGACCCCGTCACCAGCACGCTTTTTGGGTTACTACTCATTCTGGACTCCGTTGCAAAAACTCTTCGACATTATCAGGTTGGAAGACGGTGATCGTCGCGGTCGCCAGCTCGAGGCCATCGCGGCTGTCTTCGATGCGGCAATCGAACGCGCCCAGGCCGTTCTCGCCCTGCAGCGCGCGCCGCACGTGGATGTGCAGCACGCTGCCGACCGGGAAGGAGGCCACGCTGCACGCATAGCGGCGCGCGCCCAGCAGAAAGCCGACGCGCACCGGTTCGCCGCGCAGGCTGGCGCAATAGCCGGCATGCGCGGCCACGGCCTGCGCCATGTATTCGACGCCGACCCAGGCGCCGACCGCGCCGTCGGCGCAGAACATGCTGCCATGGGCGATCGTCACTTCCGCCGCCAGGGTCTCCCCTTCGGCAGCCAGCAGGCGCCCCAGCAGCGACATGGCGCCGCTGTGCGGCACCAGGCTGTGGATGTCGGGCAGATTCATTGCGTCCTCCCGAATACCAGGGTCGCGTTCGAGCCGCCGAAGGCAAACGAATTGCTCAGCGCGTAGCGGATCGGGCGCCCCAGGCGGGCGCCGGGCAGCGCCACGTTCAGCACGGGAAGCTCCGGGTCCTGTTCGCCGTTCCACAGGTGCGGCGGCAGCAGGCCTTCCGGGTTATCGTCCTGCATCGCCAGCCAGCAGAACGCCGCCTCCACGGCGCCGGCCGCACCCAGCGTGTGGCCGGTCACCGGCTTGGTCGAGCTCACCGCGACCTTGCCGCCGAACAGCGCCGACACCGCGCGCGACTCCATCGCATCGTTCTGGACCGTGGCGGTGCCGTGCAGGTTGATGTAGTCGATGTCGTCAGCCAGAATGCCGGCACGCGCGAGCGCTTGGGTCATCGCGATGCGCGCGCCGCCGCCTTCCGGGTCGGGCGCCGACATGTGGTGGCCGTCGGACGATTCGCCCCAGCCGCACAGGGCCACCGCGCCAGGCGCGCGGCTCATGAGGAAGAGCGCGGCGCCCTCGCCCAGGTTGATGCCGTTGCGGCCCGCGCCCAGCGGGTTGCAGCGCGCCGCGCTGACCGACTCCAGCGCGCTGAAACCCGCCACGGTGAAACGGCACAGGGTGTCGACGCCGCCGGTGACGACTGCGTCCACCAGGCCCATGCGAATGAGGCGCGCGGCGCTGGCCAGCGCCTTGGCGCTCGATGAGCAGGCGCTCGAATGCACGTAGGCCGGACCCTTTGCGCCCAGTTCGCGCGCGATGACGTCGGCGGGCGAGCACATCTCCTGCTGGCCGTAGTGGAAGCCTTGCGGCAGCGCGCCCGTGGCCTGATGAGCGGCGATGGCCGCTTCGGTCTCGCCCACGCCCGAGGTGCTGGTGCCGATCACCACGGCGACGCGCGCCGCGCCGTAGCGGGCAATGGCGGCGTCCACCGCCGGGCGGATCCGGGCCAGCGCGGCCAGCGCCAGCGCATTGTTCCGGCTGCGCATCGGCAGCGGCAAATGACCAAGGTCGGGCAAGGCCGCGTCAACGCGGCCGAGCGGCAGCGGGCGGCCCGGCGAGCAGGCATCCGACACGGCGAGGCCGCTGGCGCCGTCGACCAGCAGGCGGCGGCGGATGCTCGCGCGTTCATCGCCCAGGGCGCACAGCAAGGCGCAATCGTTCAGGTACAGCATGTCCCGGTTCATTCTTTCAGTCCGTCGCCGACACGACGGTCAGCTTGTATTTGTAGCGCACGTTGTCCAGCACCGCGGTGCCGCGCCAGCGCGGGGTACCGCTGTAATCGATGGTGGCCACCACTTCGCCTTCGCGGCGCAGGGTGCGGCGCAGTCCCTTTTCTTCGACCTTCCAGCCGGCCGGCAGCGCCCGCGCGATCTCGGCGACAGGCCAGAGCGTGAGCTGCAGGTCTTCCAGCACGTCGGCGGCGCGCACCTGGGCCGGCAACATCGGATGGCGCCATTCGGTCAGCGTGCGGCCGTCGAAATTGAGGCTCAGCACGCGCATGCCCATCGCCAGCCCGACCAGGCTGACCCGGCTGGCGTCGACTTCGAGGGCAGCGTCGAGGTCATTGGTCTTGCCGGCGCGTTCGACGGTCAGGTGCTGCTGCACGCTGATTGTCTCGCCCAGCGCGGCCGGGGCCAGGCGCAGGCCGAGGCGCGCCGGCGCCGGTTCGTCCGCCGTACAGGCGCTGAGCATCGATACCGCCGCGAGGAGCGCGGCAGGCTTAAACCAGGACAGGCGTCGCATGGGTTTCTTCCTTCGTCACGGTAAAACAGGGGGCGACCAGCCAGACCAGCGCGGTCCCGGCCAGCATGGTCAGGCCGAAGGCCCGCAGCGCCGGGGTGCCGCTCAGGGCCAGCAGGCCGAATGACAGGATGGTGCTGGCCGCCGACAGGCCGACCGCCAGCCAGGGCGCATCGTGCCGAGGCCCGGATTCTTCCTGCAAAAAAATGCCGTAGTCGACGCCCACGCCCAGCAGCAGCATCAGCGCCAGCACGTGGAACAGCTGCAGGCTCTGGCCGGACAAGCCCAGCAGCGCCAGGGTCAGGATGCTGGCTGCTGCGGTGGGCGCGACCACGCGCCAGGTGCGGCCGCGGTAGCGCGGCAGCAGCACCAGGAACACCACGGCGTAGGCGCCCAGCACCACCCAGCCCATATAGGCCCGGTAGCGGCCCAGCACCGAGGAGATGCCGCCGACCTTGTCGACCCATTGCACGCCTTCCAAACCTTCGGCCGCGTGGCCGAGTGCGGGGATGGCCGCATAGCGCATGCCGCGCAGGGCCACGATGCTGGCGTGCTCGCCTTCGACCTGGCCCAGCCACAGGTGGCGCCAGGGCTCGGCGGCCGTGGTCTTGAGGAAGGCCTCGACCTTGAGTGGCGCGGCGGCGGTGCGCAGGTGTGCCGCCGTCGCCGCGCTCCACTGCGGGTCCTCGCCGATTTCGCGCGCCAGGCCGGCCAGCGGCCCGCTTGGTGCCAGCAGCTTGTCTTCGACCAGGGCCAGGCGCGCCGCCTGGGTGCGCTGCGAGGGCACCCAGTTCGAAAGCGCCTGCACGCCCTTGATGTCGCCTTGCGCCATCAAGGGGTCCAGGCGGCGCTTGAGCGCTTCTTCGCGTTCCAGCACCTGTTCGGCCGAGGCGCCCCTTACCAGGTAGTACTGGACCGGACTGGGGGCATCGAGCAGCTTGCCCAGCTTGATCTGGTCGCGGATCAGTTCCGGCGGCGAGGATTGCAGCGAGCGGATGTCGTCGTTCACCTGCAGGCGCGAGCAGCCCAGCACGGCCAGGCCGCCAAGCACCGCGACCAGCAGCAGCGTGAGCGGCCCACCCGCCAGGCGCGGCCAGCGCGCGACGAGGCCGCGGTAGCGCAGCGCCAGCGGACCGGCCTTGAGCGTGCGGCCATCGATCAGCGCCGGGAACCAGCACACCACGGTCAGCCAGGCGAACACCAGGCCCAGGGCCGAGAACACGGCCATGTGGCGCAGGCCCGGGAAAGGCGTGAGCGCCAGGCCCAGGTAGCCGATGACGGCCGCCAGCAGGGTCAATCCCAGGCCCGGCAGCAGGCGGCGCAGCATCCGGTGCGAATCGAGCGCCGGGTCCGCCCCCAGGCGCTGGCAGAGGAAATAGATGCCGTAGTCCTGGGCCACGCCGATCAGGCTCGCTCCGAACACCAGGGTGAGCAGGTGGATGCGGCCGAACAGCAGCCAGCACACCGACAGCGCGCCGAGGAAGCCGATGCCGATCGCCAGCACGGTCAGGCTGATCGGTTTGAACGAGCGGAAGGTCAGCCAGGTGAGCAGCACGATGCCGAGCATCGAGCCTACGCCGATGGTGTGGATCTCGCCTCTCGCCTGGCGCCCGGCGGCGGCGGCATGCAGCACCACGCCGGCCTTGATGACTTCGGCCGAGGGCGCCGCTTTCTGCACAGCGCTAGTCGCCGCATCCAGCAGCGGCAGCACCGCTTGCTGGGCGCCGAGCGAGAAGGCGGAATCCTTCAGGGTATAGGTCAGCAAGACGTATTCGCGCCCTTCCCCGGCCACGAACAGGCGGCCGTCGCGCGGGCGCACCGGGGTCTCAAGGGCGCGCTCCTGGGCCCAGCCTGCGAACAGGCCGAAGGGGTCGTCGCGGAAAGCGCCCAGCTTGGGGCCGGAAAACGCGTTGTACAGTCGCGCCAGCGCGGAATCGACCCAGAAGCCGGCCGGCTGCTCGCGCAGCTGCTTTTCCTGGGCGGCGCCGACCAGCAGCGTCGCATGCGGCTGCAGGCTGGCCAGCCAGCCCGCCTGCGCTTCCTCGCCCATCGCGTCAAAAGCCAGCACGCTTGCGTGCGGGGCCAGCGCCGCCTGGAAGGCGTCGGCGGCGCGCCCGGCATCAATCCACTCCCTTGCCCCGACCAGCACGACCACGCGCTGCTGCGCGCTGTCCACCATGTGGGTGAACGACTGCTGCAGCACCGGATCGCGCTCGTCGGCCGGCAGCAGCGCCAGGATGTCGGTATCGGGCGTGATGCCCTTGCCCAGCCACAGCCAGGCGTTGTGGCCCACCAGCAGGCAGACCACGAACACCCAGATCCAGGCAAGGCGGCGTTGAAGGATCACAGCAGGGCCGCCTCTTCAGGCAAGACGGCGCCGGGGCCGGTCTTGAGCTCGGAGAATTCGATGCTGGTGCGGTCGCCGCTGGCTTCATTCATCTGGATGCTGCGCACATAGGCGCCGCCATCGAGCGAGATGGCGCCGATGGCGCGGGCCAGCGCCGGGCTGCGCGCCTTGAGCGCGACTCGCCAGGAGTTGCCGGAGACGCTGCCGTCGACTTCGAACAGCGTGTCGAGTTTGGCCAGGTCGCCGCCCAGCAGAGAGAACAGCACGCCGTTGATCATGCGCACCGTAGGCTCCTGCGTGGCGTCGAGCCGCATCGCGACCCGGTCGCCCTGCATGTGCACGATCTCGTCGCGCTTCAGGCGCAGCGTGTTCGGGAAAGGCTTCAGGGTGCGCCACAGCACGCCCTTGCCGGCGACGACGCAAAAGCGTCCGCTCGAGGCCAGCGGCTTCTTCATGCCGGCCAGGTGCTTGACCTGGTCGAAGCGGCCGCACAGCTGCTCGGGCTTGGCCAGCATCGCGCCGATCTGCGCGACCGGGGCGGCGGCCTGCGCCGCCGTGCATGCGGCGGCCAGGGCCAGGGTGGCAAGGATGTTCTTCATGGTGCGGCGACTCCCAGCTTCTCGAACAAAATGGATGGCGAGGCAAAGCACATCTCGCCGGTATTCAGGTCCACCGCCACCTGGGTGGTGGTGGCGCGGTTCAGGCGCTTGCCGCTGGCGGCGTCGCTGATGAGGTAATCGATGCGCAGGCGGTTTTCCCACTCGACGATCTCGGCCCGCAACAGCAGGCGCTGGCCGAAGGCGGCCGGGCCGGCATAGCGCAAATTCATCTCGATGATCGGCCACATGTAGCCCGATTCGCGCATCTGCTCGTAGTTGTAGCCGATCTTGTCGAGCAGCGCGCAGCGCGCCACCTCGAGGTATTTGACGTAGTTGCCGTGCCAGACGATCTGCATCGGGTCGAGGTCGAAGAATTGCACCTGCATCTCGGTCTCGGCCCACCACCTGCTTGGTGCTTTCGCCTTACGCATACAGGCTCCAGGCCTGGTCGCGGATGCGGCCCAGCAGCAGCCTGAGGTCCGGATCCAGGCGGCGGTCCTCAAGGACCGGCGCAATGTCCTGGCCCAGCAGCTCGAGCATGTTCGCCAGAGGCGCCGGCAGCGTGCGCCCACCTTCGCGTTTCGCTTCGAGCTTGCAGCGCAGCCACACGCCCTGGCGCACCGTGATCAGGAGCGCCGCGGCGACCTGCTCGGTCAGCTCCAGCACGCGCAGGCAGTCGCGCGCGGCGATCGTGCCCATGCTGACCTTGTCCTGATTGTGGCATTCGGTCGAGCGCGAGAACACCGAGGCCGGCATGGTGAGCTTCAACGCTTCGGCGGTCCAGGCCGAGGCGCTGATCTGCAGCGCCTTCAGGCCGTGATTGATGGCGGCGCGCTCGCCCTCCATGCCCGACAGGTTGGCCGGCAGGCCGGCGTTGTAGCGGGCATCGACCAGCAGCGCCATCTGACGGTCCAGCAGGTCGGCCAGGTTGGCCACCGCATTCTTCATGCCGTCCATCGCAAAGGCGATGTGGCCGCCGTAGAAGTGGCCGCCGTGCAGCACGCGCTCGCCCTCGGCGTCGATGATCGGGTTGTCGTTTGCGCTGTTGAGTTCATTCTCGATCGCGCTGCGGAAGAAAGGCAGCGCATCGGCCAGCACGCCGATGACGTGCGGCGCGCAGCGGATCGAATAGCGGTCTTGCAGGCGCTTGCCGTTGCGCTCGAGCTGGCCTGCATATTCCAGGTCCTGGCGCAGCCAGCCGGCCACGCCCTGCATGCCGGCATGCGGCTTGACCGAGAACAGGGTCTCGTCGAAGTGGTGGTCGTTGCCGTCCAGCGCGAACGAGGCCAGCGCCGTGATGCGGGTGACCAGGCGCGTGAGGTAGTCGGCCCGGTCCCAGGCCAGGCAGGCCAGGCCGGTCATCACGGCGGTGCCGTTCATGATGGCCAGGCCCTCTTTCGGGCGCAGGCGCAGCGGCGTGATGCCGGCTTCCTGCAAGGCCTGGGCGGCCGGCACCGTCACGCCGTCGCGCAGCACTTCGCGCTCGCCGCACAGCACCGCCGCCAGGTAGGACAGCGGGGTCAGGTCGCCGCTGGCGCCGACCGAGCCTTCGCTCGGGATCAGCGGCAGCAGGCCGGCGTCGAACAGGCGCACGATCTGCTCGAGCAGGCCGACGCTCACGCCCGAAAAGCCTTTCGACAGCGACGCCAGGCGCGCGGCCATCACGGCGCGGGTCTGGGCCGGGTCGAGATGGGCGCCGAGGCCGCAGCCGTGGTAGGTGTACAGGTGGTGCGGCAGCTCGGCCACCAGCGACAGCGGCACCGCCACGGTGCAGGAGTCGCCGTAGCCGGTGGTCACGCCGTAGATGGTGCCGTCTTCGCGCAGCAGGCGGTCGAGAAAGTCGGCGCCGCGCGCGATCGCGGCGCGGAAGGCCGGGTCGTTCGACAGTTCAGGACGGGCGCTGCCGCGCGCGATGTCGACGACATCCTCGATCGACAGGCGTTCGCGGTCGAAGCGCACGGTGCGCGGGGAAGTGGTGAGGTCAGTGAGCTGCATGGGGTCGTTCCGATCCGGGGTGTTGCCAAAAGTCGTAGAAGTTGAACCATTCCAGCGGCGCGCGCCTGGCATGGTGTTCGAGTCGCGCCGCGTATTCGCCGGCCAGTTCGCCCAGGGCCGCCTCGCGGCTCGCGCGCGGCAGGCTCACGCGCTCGCGCAGGCGCTCGAAATGCAGTTCGTAGCGCTCGCCCTGGCGGCTTGAAAACAGCGCATACATCGGGCAGCCGAGCACCGCGGCCATGACGTAAGGGCCGACCGGGAAGGCAGCCAACTCGCCCATGAAGGGCGCCAGCGCAATCCGTGGCGCACTTGCGACCGGCACCCGGTCACCGGCGATCACGACGAACTCGCCGCGTTCGATGCGCTCTGACAGCGCCATCGCCATCGCCGGCGTCATCTCGGTGACCTGCATCAGGTTCAGCTGGCTGCGCGGGTCGAGCTTGCCCAGCATGGCGTTGAACGCCTGGGCGTGGCGGGTGTGCACCAGCACCGTAATCTTCAGCCCCGGCGTGCGCATCGACAGCGCGCGGCACAGGTCCAGGTTGCCCAGGTGGGAGCACAGCAGCAGCGCGCCGCGCTTCTCCTTGATCATCTCCAGCAGCGGCGCGTCGCCATGCACGGTGACCTTCGACAGGTCGAACAGCCCGCCCCAGATCAGCATCTTGTCCAGGATCGCTTCGGCAAAGGCGCCGAAGTGGCGCAGCACGCCCATGAAGCCATGCGGGGCGCCGGCGCGGGCCAGATAGCTCGCGGATGCGCGGCGCGCACGCGCCTGGGTCGCCACATACCAGGCCAGGACCGGGTACAGCACCACGCGGAAAGGCCAGCGTCCGAATACGCGGCAGACCCAGAACAGCAGGCGCATGCCGCCCACGAAGCTCGCTTCGTTGATGGCCGCCCAATGGCGCGCGTCGCCTGCTTTACTCACGCTCGCCATGACCGCACCAGCAGGGAAGGAATACGCGGCAGCATGCCGAAGAACAGGGCCACGTGCAGGCGCGAGATCAGGACATTGTCGGTCCATGCCTTGAAGTGCGAGACGCCGTCTTCCGGGTAGCCGACCCGGGTCGGCAGGTTCACCACCGCCACGCCGTCCCAGTACAGGCGCACCAGGATCTCGATGTCGAAATTCATGCGCAGGCCAAGGCGCCGGCGTTTGGCCAGCGCCAGCACCGGCGCGACCGGGTACACGCGAAAGCCGCACATCGAGTCGCGGATCGCCAGCGACAGGGTATTGATCCAGACCCAGACATGGGTCAGGTAGCGCGCGTACAGGCGCAGCTTGGGCACCGATTCGTCGTACACCGGGCAGCCGGCGACGATCGCCTCCGGTTGGGCGCGCGCCGCGTCCAGGAAGCGCGGGATGTCGGCGACGCTGTGCTGGCCGTCCGAATCGACCTGCAGCACGTGGCTGTAGCCCTCGCGCGCCGCGCGGGCGAAACCGGTCAGCACCGCCCCGCCCTTGCCCTGGTTCACCAGGTGCCGCTCGAGCACCACGCGTCCCGGGTGCACCGCCGCCAAGGCGTCGAGCACCGCGGCGCAACCTGGCGAGCTGCCGTCATCGACCAGGATGCAGGGCAAGCCGTGCCCGAGCACCTGCGAGAGCACCTTGCCGATGGCATGCTCGTGGTTGTAGACCGGGATGACGACGCAGGGATGGAACACGATCATTGCGCCTTTTTTGCAAAGCGCAGCAGCGAATGGCAATAGCCGATGTTGTCGCGCGCGGTCACCAGCTCGAGGCCGGCGGCTTCGGCCAGGCGCACGTAGTCGCCGCTCTCATACACCTTGCTGTTGCCGCTGGCGAGGTTGTTGAAGTAAGGCGAAGTGTTAATCAGGCAATAGGCCGCGATGTCGTAACGCTGGCGGTCCCAGAAGGTGTCCATGATCAGGACCTGGCCGCGCGGGCCGAGCGCTTGCGCAGCCCGTTCGAGGATGCTGGCGATGGCGCTTTCGGAGAAGCAGCTCAGGAACTGGCTCATCCAGATCACGTCCATGTCGGCCGGCAGGCTCGCTTGCGGGTCGAGCAGGTTGGTCGGGTGCAGGGTAGCGCGTTCGCGCACGCCGGCGGCAAGCAGCGCGCCGTCGGCCACCGCCAGCTGGCCCGGCAGGTCGACCAGATGCAGTTCGATGGCCGGGTTGGCGCCAAGGGCCGCCAGGCTGAACCTGCCGGTGTTGGCGCCGATGTCCATCACGCGGCGCGGCGCGGTGGCGAAGACGTCCGGCAGGATGTCCGGGAAGGAGGTGTCCGAATAGTAGTGGTCGAAGGCGAACCAGCTCGAGCGGGCAGGTTCCGGCAGCTGCGACAGGCCTTCGTACACGGTCGGCCAATCGCCGAACACCTTCAGGCCCAGCGGCTTTTCCGCGTCCAGCGATTGCTCGAGCGAGAACAGCGCCTGGTAGCAGACGTCGTGGTTGAAATCGATATTGACCTGGGTGATCGGGTCGGTCAGCACGACGAAGCCGGCCTTGTCCAGCACGTAGCGGCCCTCATGGAGGTAGACCACGGCGGCGGACAGGCAGGTCTCCAGCGCCACCTTCAGCACGTAAGGGGTCCAGCGCCCGGTCGCGGCCAGCTGGTCGATCGAGAGGCCGGTATCGCCGGCATCGGCGATCGCCTGCAGCATGCCGCGCTTCCACGCATAGCGCACGCACTGGAACACGACCGGTCCGTAGGCGATCTTTTGCGCTTCGAAGCGTGCCTCGAACGCGCTCTGGCGCTCGGGCGAGAATTTTTTGTTTTGCATGCTTCAGTTCCCCAACAGGATGCGTCCGCTGGCATGGGCGCCGGCGTCCGAGAAATAACGAAAATTCAGCTGCCCTTTGGCGCTGTCGTGCACAAGTTCGAGCTGCACCGGCTGGCCGGGCCGGATCATCTGCTGGAATTTCAGGGCATTGATCCCGCCGAAACCCTGCCCGATATCGAAATAGCTACGGCCGTAATGGATCGCCCAGTCCACCTGCACCACGCCCGGCAGCACCGGGGCGACGCTGAAGTGGCCGTCGAAATACAGCAGGTCCGGCGGCACGATCAGCTCCATCAGCATGCGCGCAGGCTCCTGCTCCAGCACGCGCATGGCCGGCAAGCGCGGACGCGCGTCCCCATCGAGCAGCGCCAGCAACTGCGCCTGCGTGGTCTTGCCCTGGGCATTGACCGGCAGGCGCTCGAGATAGCGCCAGCGGCGCGGCAGGGCCACGGCCTCGAAGCCGGCAGCCAGCAGCGTACGCAGGCTTGCGTTCATGGCGGGCTTGCCGGCGTCTTCAAGCCGCGCCCTGCCCTCTTCGCCCAGTACGACGAAGGCGGCCAGCACCTGGCGGCTTTCGCCGGGTATTGCCAGTACACGCGCCTCGCGCACGAATTCGCCGGCGACCAGGGCTGTCTCGATGGCGTCCAGCGAGACGCGCTTTTCTTCGATCTTGACGATGCGGTCGGCGCGGCCGCGCAGCAGGAAATGGCCCTCGCCGCAGTCCTCGACCCGATCGGCCAGGCTTTGCCAGCCATCCGGGCCGGCATGACACGACTGCACCTCCAGCAAGCCGCCGGCATCTGCGCGCCACTGCACGCGCGGCAGCGGATGCCAGGGGTCCCCGGCCAGCTCGCCGCGGCGGCGCCAGGCCACGCCGCCGGTCTCCGAGCTGCCGTAGACTTCGACCGGCACCTGCCCCAGGAGCGCCGAGGCATGCGCGCCGGCGGCCGGTTCCAGCATGCCGCCGGACGAGAAAACCGTGCGCAGATTTCTTGCCGCGCCCTGCCAGTCCAGGTGGGCCGGCAGGCGCTTGAGGTGGGCCGGGCTGGCCAGCAGCACGCAGGCACGCGCGCCAAGGGCCGGCGCCAGGGTCTCGGGGAATTCGTGGCGCTCCGCATGGAGCGGGCGGCCTTCGGCCAGTGGCCACAGGACCCGGAACAGCAGGCCGTAGATGTGCTGGTGCGAGACGGTGGCCAGGATATCGGCGTCGCCCAGGGGCGCGCCGAACTGTTCTTCCAGTGCCGCGATCTCGCTCGTCAATTGCGACAGCTGCTTGGCGATCGGGGTCGGCGCGCCGGTGCTGCCGGAGGTGAACACGACCAGTGCCGGGAAGTCCGGCGCCGGCGCCGTCCATGCGCCCTGCCAGTCGTCGCCTGCGAGCGGTGTCCGCGGCTCGTGGTGCAAGGGGAACTCGCCCCAGAAGGCATCGACCTGTCTGCCTAGCGCCTCGCAGGTGGCCGGCAGCGTGTCCGCGCCGAGCCAGACGGTCTTCCCCGACAGCCAGGCTCCGACCAGGGCGGCCGCGAATTCCAGGCTGTCCTCGTGGAAGAGCGCGACGAGGGTCGCCGTGCTGCGCCGGCCGAGGGCGGCCCAGGCGCGGATGCGCGCGAGCAGTTCGCCGTGCAGGACCGGACTGCCCGCGCGCCGGCCGGCCAGCTCGCCGGGGGCGCGGTGCTCGAGGTGATGAAACAGCTCAGACATGGTGCAAACGCTTGAATCGCATGCGCAGCAGGTACTCCCCGCCGAACATCAATCCCATCAAGATATAGGCCAGCACGCCGGTGTAGAAGGACCACACCGCCTCGCTGGCAAACAGCGCCGTGCCCAGCGCGATCGCGCCGTTCACGACAAAGAAGACGCACCAGGCCTGGGTCACGCGGCGCGTGTAGGCCACGGCTTGCGGCGGCAGATCGCTCTCGCGCAGGCGCGCCAGGCGCTCGACCATCGGCATGCCCGTCACCAGGCTATAGCCGAAGGCAGCCAGCAGCGCGGCATTGACCAGCACCGGATACAGCTTGAGCGGCAGCAGCGCGTTGTAGCCGACCGCCACCGCCACCAGCGCGAGCCCGCCCGCCGCCGTCCAGCGCGCCGAGGCGCTGAGTTTCAGCGCAGGAAGGCGGGTCGCGGCGGTGAGCAGCAGCAGTCCGGCCAGCCAGCGCGGCTCGATGGCGTCGTGGCCCAGCCAGATCGCCAGCGGATAGAGCAGCGTCAGCGCCAGCGTCAGTGCATTCCAGAACACCGAATCAGGCCACTTGCTCTTCGGCCAGGCCGGCCAGCGCGTCGACGACGTCGCCGATGGTGCGGATGGTCTTGAACACTTCCGGCTGCAGGCGCTTGCCGGTCATTTGCTTGAGCTTGACGGCGAGGTCCACGGCATCGATGCTGTCGATATCGAGTTCGGCGTACAGGTTCGACGACAGCGTCAAGGCCGCGCGATCCAGCTCGAACATCTCCGCCAGCAGGTCGGCGACCCAGACGAACAGCTCATCGCGGTTCATGTCGTTAATGCTAATCATGGCGAATGGCTCCCTGTTACTTCTTGCGGTTTGCTTCGATCATCGATGCCAGCGCGCGCACCGATGCAAAATGCCGGCGCGTTTCCTGGGATTCGGCCGACAGCGTGATGCCGTAGCGCTTCTGCAGCGCCACGCCGATTTCCAGCGCGTCGATCGAGTCCAGGCCCAGGCCTTCGACGAAGAGCGGTGCTTCGGTGTCGATGTCGTCGGGGGTGATGTCCTCGAGTTGCAGGACGTCGATGATCAGTGCCTTCACTTCTTGTTCAAGCATGTTGCTGGCCTTCTTTCATGAAAAACTGTTGCAGGTATTCGGTCAGGCGGCGCGCCGCGACCACGTCGGAAGTTTCCGCGGTGCGGAAAGCCTCCATCCCGATGTCATCCTTGACCTCGATGGTAAAACTGGCCTGGCGCGGCGGCACATGCCACCACTTGTCGCCCTTGCCCAGGGTCGGCGGCTCGCAGCGGATCACCACCGGGGTGACCGGCAGCGTGCCGCGCACGGCGATGTTGGCGGCGCCGCGCTGCAGCTTTGCCGCGCCGCTGCGCGGCGTGCGCGTGCCTTCCGGGAAAACGATCAGGTTGCCGCCCGCGCGCAGCGAAGCAATGCAGTCCTCGACCAGCTCCGGGCCGCGGTCGTTGCAGATATAGCCGGCGGCGCGCACCGGGCCGCGCGTGAACGGGTTGTTCCACAGCGCGCCCTTGACGATGCAGTCGGCGTTGCGGACAAACGCGATCAGGAACACGGTGTCGATCAGGGTCGGATGGTTGGCCAGGATCAGCTGGCCGGCGCGATCGAGCTTGTCGAGGCCGAGCACCTCGTAGCGCAGCACGCCCAGGCCCCGCATGACGCCGACGAAAGCGCGAAAGCTGGCGCGGATGGTGGCGCGCGCCGCCTGCCTGCGCGCCTGCGGCGTCCGGATGCACAGCTGCAGCAGCGGGAACACGATCACGCGCAGAAACAGGCCGCCGATGCCGAACAGGGCGAAGCTCAGGCCCGTGGCGAACACACGCCAGGCATGATTGACGCGCTCAAGCATCGCGGCTCCAGGTCCAGCGCTTGCCGCCGGCATGGCGCACCAGCGGCGTGCCGGCATGGTGAAAGCGCAGGACCTCGAGCCCGCCCGGCGTGCGCGAAGTTTCGCCTTCCGGCGCTGCAGTCCAGGACAGGCGCACCGGGTTTTCGCCTGCGGGCACCATGGCCCAGGCAAAGGCGAACGGCTGCTCGTCGCAATCTTCGAATTCCTGCAGCAGGGCCGGCAGCGGCGTGTCGCACACCACCAGCAACACCATTGGGGCACCGTCATGCAGCTGGCCGCAGGCTTCGATGACGGCATGCTCGACACTCGACGCGCCGGCGGCCAGGGCCACATGGTTGGCGCGGTCGCCCCGGGCAATGGAGAACAGGCCGGCGCTGGCGTTGTGCACAGCCAGGCCGAAGCCGGTGGGCGACAGCGGCTCGCCGCGCACGAGGTCGCCCAGCAGGTCGATGGCGCGCGCCACTTCACCATGGCGCGAGCAGAACACGGTCGGGACGTCGCGCGCCTCTTCCATGGCTTCATAGGCGACTTCAAGGGCCATACGGCCGAGCAAGCCGGCACGGCGCCGCAGCATCGGCGCCATCGCGGCCACCTTCGGCTCCTCGCCGACCGCGAGCGGCCAGGGCTCGCGCGCCCATTCGGCCCAGCGCTCCCGCGTCGCGAGGCCGGGAGCCCAGGCGGCATGCCGGGCAATGGAAAAGACGACCTCGGATTCGGACATAGGGCTAATGGCTGCTCGGCGATGCGGGGAAAAGAACTGCTGCGTGTAATGCTGCCATGCAGCAACAAAGCGGAATTATAATCCCTCGGGCTCGATGTAGGAACTGTCTGACATGACAAGAAGCAGGTTTTGCAACAAGCTCATGCGCCGCGGGTCAATTCCGGGACCTCCCAGAGGAAAGGCGCGATCTTGCCACAGCGGAAGCCGTCAAAATCTCACCAATTCTCACTTGTGGGATGAAGGCGACGCCCTGAGGTCGAGCGCGTCAAGCTTGCAGCAAAGAGTGTTGAAAGAAGCGGCGCGAACGGCCGGTTTCAAGGGCGGGGCCGGCGGCTCAGGCCGCAGGCAACAATGCGCGCAGCCGCTCCGGCAGCGGCTTGGACTTCTCGGCCTTGAACTCGACCCAGACGACTTTTGCACCGCCCTCGGCGTGCAGCGCGCCGGGCCGGCCATCGAGCCCGAGCAGGCGAATCTCGTGGCTCACCTCGAAGCTCGAGCGCCCCGGCGGACCGACCCAGGTCGTGACTTCGATCTCGCCCGGATAGGTCAGCTGCTTGAGGAAGCTGCAGTGGGCGTTGACGATGACCGGCCCTTCGCTGGTCGGGTCGGGCAGCGCCCCCACTTGCTCCAGCCACGCGATGCGGGCCGTTTCGATATAGCGGAAGTAGACCGTGTTGTTGACGTGGCCCATCGCATCCATGTCGCCCCAGCGGATCGGCATGGTCATGGTATGTACCAACTGCTTGCTGCTCATTGTGCCTTTGTTCGTGAAACGGATTACTGCGCCGTCATGCCGTCGTCGGCCGTGATGATGGCGCCGTTGATGAAATGGGCTTCTTCGGCCGCCAGCAGCAGGAGCAGGCCATCGAGGTCTTCGGGCTTGCCGGGGCGTTTGCGCGGGAGCATGTCGATCAGCTTGCGCCCCTGCTCGGTGCCGAAATAATCCTCGTTCATTTCGGTGGCGATGTAGCCGGGGCAGATGGCATTGACGTTGATGCCGTACTTGCCCCATTCGACCGCCATGGCCTTGGTCATCTGCACCACGCCTGCCTTGCTCATGCAGTAGACGCCGATCTGCGGCAGCACGCGCAGGCCCGCCACCGAGGCGATGTTGACGATGCGGTGCTGCTTGCGCGGGTCGCCCTTGGCGCGCTGGATCATGCGCTTGGCCGCCTGCTGCGCCACGAAGAAGGCGCCGCGCAGGTTGGTGTCCATGATGTAGTTGTAGTCGTCTTCGGTGACGTCGAGCAGGCGCTGGGTGCTCTGCACCCCCGAGTTGTTCACCAGGATGTCGATCGGGCCGGCCTCGGTTTCGGCGTGGGCGATGGCCGCCTTGATGCTGCCCAGGTCGGTGACGTCGAGCCGCACCACGTGGGCGGCGCCGCCGTCGGCTTCGATCTCCGCGCGCAGTTCCTTGAGCCGCTCGACCCGGCGCGAGGCCAGCACCACCTGTGCACCCGCGCCGGCCAGCGCCTTGGCGAAGCGCGCACCGAGGCCGCTCGAGGCGCCGGTGACCATGGCGATTTTTCCTTCAAAATTGACTTCGATGCCCACGTGCCGGTCCCCTTCGTGTCAATCATTCTGTTTGTGAAGCCACCATCTTACACAAATCATCAGTATTAGATTGCTGCATCTAATAATGTCCGTAAAATGGCGGCCAAAGTTGCAAACAATGACAAAAAGCCGCACACTCGTGCTTAAATTTTTCCTGCCCAATCACACAACATAACTGAGCACCATGACTGAGACAACCAACCTCCTCGAACAATACGGTCCGCGCGAAGCAATGGAATACGACGTGGTCATCGTCGGCGGCGGCCCTGCGGGCCTGTCGGCCGCGATCCGGCTCAAGCAGCTGGCGGCGCAACAGTCGCGGGAAGTCTCGGTCTGCGTGCTTGAAAAAGGCGGCGAGCTTGGCGCCCACATCCTGTCGGGCGCGGTCATGGATCCGATCGCCCTCAATGAATTGATCCCGGACTGGAAGGAAAAAGGCGCGCCGCTGCACACCCCGGTGACGGAAGACCAGGTGCTGTTCCTCACCGAGACCAAGTCGTATGCGACGCCGCAGTTCATGGTCCCGAAGATGCTGACCAACCACGGCAACTACGTGATCTCGCTGGCCAACGTGGTGCGCTGGCTCGGCACCCAGGCCGAGGCGCTCGGCGTGGAAGTGTTCCCGGGCTTCCCGGCGGCCGAAATCCTGTACAACGAGGACGGCTCGGTCAAGGGTGTCGCCACCGGCAACATGGGCGTCAAGCGCGATGGCGAGCCGGGGCCGGACTTCCAGCTCGGCATGGAGCTGCACGCCAAGTACACGATGTTCGCGGAAGGTTCGCGCGGCCACCTCGGCAAGCAACTGATGGCCAGGTATGACCTCAACAAGGGCCGCGATCCGCAGACCTACGGCATCGGCATCAAGGAGCTGTGGGAGATCGACCCATCCAGGCACAAGCCGGGCCTGGTGATCCACACCGCCGGCTGGCCGCTGGACAACAGCACCTATGGCGGCTCCTTCCTCTACCACCTGGAGAACAACCAGGTCGCGGTCGGCTTCGTGGTGGGCCTGGCCTACGAGAACCCTTACCTGTCGCCGTACGAGGAATTCCAGCGTTATAAAACCCACCCGGCGATCCGCCATTACTTCGAGGGCGCCAAGCGCATCTCGTACGGCGCGCGCGCCATCACCGCGGGCGGCCTGCAATCGCTTCCGAAGACCGTCTTCCCGGGCGGCGCCCTGATCGGCTGCGATGCCGGCTTCCTCAATACCAGCCGCATCAAGGGCAGCCACGGCGCGATCAAGACCGGCATGCTGGCCGCCGAAGCGGCGTTTGCGGCGCTGGGCGAAGGCCGCCAGCACGATGAACTGGCCGCCTACCCGGCCGCCTTCGAAAAGTCGTGGCTGCACGAGGAACTGCATGTGGCGCGCAACTTCAAGCCGTGGATGTCGAAGGGCCTGTACCTGGGCACGATCATGACCGGCATCGACCAGATGCTTTTCCGCGGCAAGGCGCCCTGGACGCTGCACCACAAGCATGCCGATCACGAGACCCTCAAGCCGGCTTCGCAGTTCCAGCCGATCGTCTATCCGAAGCCGGATGGCAAACTGACGTTTGACCGCCTGTCCTCGGTGTTCATCTCGAACACCAACCACGGCGAAGACCAGCCGGTGCACCTGACCTTGAAAAACGCGAGCATCCCGGTGGACGTCAACCTGGCCAAGTATGCCGGCCCGGAACAGCGCTACTGCCCGGCCGGCGTGTACGAGTTCGTGAAAACCGACGAGGGCCGTGACCGCCTGCAGATCAATGCGCAGAACTGCGTGCACTGCAAGACCTGCGACATCAAGGATCCGACCCAGAACATCGTCTGGGTGACGCCGGAAGGCGGCGGCGGCCCGAACTACCCGAACATGTAAGGGTGGGCATGCCGAACCCGATGCGGCGGCTTCGCACCGCCCTGATGGCCTGTGCGCTGGCCTTCCCGGCGGCGGTGCAGGCCGATGATGCCGGCGTGCGCAGTGCCGCCCTGCTCGATCATCGTTTCTGGATCGAGCCGAACGTGACCTACCTGACGGCCAGCGGCAAGGAGCTCAAGCTCGACGTCTACCGCCCGATGAAGCGCAGCGAGCAGCCGGCCCCGGTCATGCTGCACTTCCACGGCGGCGGCTGGGTCGCGGGCAGCCGCGAGAGTTCCGCGTTTGCGCTGCTGCCCTACCTCGAGATGGGCTTCACGGTGCTGAACGTGAGCTACCGGCTGGCCAACGTGGCGCTGGCGCCGGCAGCCGTGGAAGACACGCTGTGCGCGCTGCAGTGGGTCGGCCGCAATGCGAAGAAGTACAACTTCGATGTCACGAAGGTCGTCACCACCGGCGACTCCGCCGGCGGCCACCTGGCGCTGGCCACGGCGATGCTTCCTTCCGATTCGCCCTTCACCAACCAGTGCGCCGCCAACGAGCCTACCTGGAGCGGCCCGTACCAGAACCCGGCGCCGAAAGTGGCGGCCGTGATCAACTGGTATGGCATCACCGATGTCGCCGACATGTTGCAGGGGCCGAACCAGCGTTCGTATGCGGTGGGCTGGTTCGGCAGCATGCAGGGGCGCGATGCGCTCGCGCGGGCGCTCTCGCCTTTGAGTCATGTGCACGCCAAAGGGCCGGCCGTGTTCACCATCCATGGCGATGCCGATCCCCTGGTGCCGTATGCGCATGGCCTGCGCCTGAAGAAGGCGTTGGACGCGGCCGGCGTGAAGAACGAACTGCATACCGTGAAAGGTGGCGGGCATGGCGGCTTCACGGCCGAGCAGCACGTCGCTGCGTATGCGGCGGCCCATGCCTTCCTGCGGGGACTGGCGATCGTCCCGCCCGCGCCGTAAGCCCTTGATTTAACTGCTGAGTTTGTGCGACGAGTCCTACGGGCAAGCCACCCGGATTCCGATTGTCGCCGTTGGCGAGAGGTTTATGATGAACTCCTCGACCACGCAAGCAAGGAGTACAGCATGGGTGAAAACAAGGGACATGGAGTCAAAGGTCCGCGTCACGACAACGACATCGACGACCTGGGCATGAACCGGGCCGGTCAGCAACAGTCGGGCAATATGCAGTCGGGACAGCAGTCGGGCAACATGCAGTCAGGAAAGCAGCAAGACAGCCAGCAATCTGGCCAACAGCAAGCTAGCCAGCAGTCCGGCAAGCAGCAGCAAGGCAGTCAGCAGTCCAGCAAGAAGCAGCAAGGCAGTGAGCAGTCCGGCCAGCAGCAGCAAGGCAGTCAGCAATCTGGCCAACAGCAGCAAGGTAGCCAGCAGTCCGGCAAGCAGCAACAGGGCAGCCAGCAGTCAGGCGGCCAGCACGCTTCCGGCGGCACGCCGGCACTGGACGACCTCGGTTCGCGCCAGGGTGAATCCGCCAAGGATGCCTCCCATGCCTGGGATCAGGAAAACAGCGCCGACAAGCAACGCGGCAACCGTTAAACCGGGGCGCCAAGGCGCCGCTTCAAAATGAAGCAACAATGCGCACCGACGCAGGCTCATCGCCCGCCCGGTGCGCTTCTACGTCTGGCGTACTGGAACAAACGCGAGCAGCATACATGCGTTGTATCGCCCGGTCAGGCCAGCTTAGACATTCGGGAAACCATTAAGTAATTCCGCAGAGCGATCCTTCGGCATTCTGGCCTTGCACTGGTTCAACGCCATTGAATATGCTGGTTTTGTTTCTTCAATTTCAAACGCAAACACTGCGCAGTTCGCGTCACGAAACCTTATCCATGCTGTCTGAGCAGACCTGAGTTTCGAAAGCAGTTCAATTCGCAAATCCGGGGCTTCCTTGTACGAAAGTGCGACTTTATCTATCGTTTGACGATAGGCGACATTGAGTTCCCGGGCAGCCTTCTTGAAGTTTTCGGCAACGCAACGTTCGATGCTGGTACTTGAGCTCAAAGCGCATTGCTCATCGGCGCTGGCTGTTCCCATTAGGCAGAGAGCGCAAACACATACGGAACTCTTCAACATTTTCTTCATATCGATGCTCAAGGGTGGAATCTGAACGACCGCTTCTGGCCCGGCAGCGGACCTGCCTGGTGCGTCCGGCATCGACCCAGGCGAACGTGTGCACCTGCCGACATCACGGACGTATCGCTTCTGCCAGGCATCTTCCGAAACGAGAAGTATCGTCCATCTGCCTTGCAAGGCTTAACAAACGAGCCTTGGTCCTTACGTAGTGAAATAGACCCGAATTCGTCCTAATCTGCAGCGTTCATGACCCACCAGGAGCATCCCAATGAACGAGCGGAAGATAAGTGCCATTAGCGTCTGCATCATGTATGCCTTGCTGATTGTTTCATGTGGTGCATACGTGCTGCTTGGACTCTCGACAAACCCCTGTACACAAGCGTCGGTTCTGGAGTTTCCGATTTACGTTCAGCTCGTCATTGGAGAAATGATCGGCTTGACTCCTGTACTAGTGTGGCTGCACGAACGGACACATTGGAGCGTGCCCTACGCACTCGTTATTCTGACCTCGTTCCATCCACTCTATTGGATCGGCTGGTGGATCGCGCGCATCGACGAAGACCAGACTCCGCTGCCACAGGCGACGAGCGAGCCGGATAGTCACCGACGCAGTCAGCATCAGCCGGTTTCCACCGATCTCGGTTTTCCGCTCGTGGCCGATAATATGTTCGCAGCGAGGGGCCGCTCATCGCTGGTATGGAAATTGAACTGCCGGGTTCAGGCGCGGTCCAACATCGTCTGCCCGTAACGGGCACAGTGCCCACGACATTCAACGAACAGCGTGAGCCCGGTTCAGGCGCCGCTCGGCGCGGCGCTGGATCGCCTCGAAAAACAGGCTCAGGCACCAGTAGATGCAGGCCGCCGCGATGTACAGCGGCAGCGGCTGGAAGGTAGTCGCGATGACTTCCTTGGTGGCGAGCATCAGCTCGGTCATGGTAATCACGGACACCAGCGAGGTATCCTTGATCAGGCTGATCAAGGTATTGCTCATCGACGGCACCGCGATGCGCAGCGCCTGCGGCATGATGATGTGGTGCAGGGTCTGCCGGTAGCCCAGGCCCAGGCTGAAACTGGCGCGCCATTGCCCTTCGCTCACGGCGCGAATCGCCCCGCGCAGGCTTTCCGACAGATAGGCGCCCGCATTGAGCGAGAGCGCCAGCACGCCCGCCGTCACCGGCGTAAACTCGATGCCGATGCTGGGCAGTCCGTAATAGATGACGAAGATCTGCACCAGCAGCGGGGTGCCGCGCATGACGCTCACGTACAGGCTGGCCGGCCAGCGCAGCAGCGCCAGCGGCGAAATGCGCATCAGCGCCACGGGGAAGCCGAGCGCCAGCCCGCCGATCATCGAGGCGACCGCGAACAGCAAGGTGTAGCCGGCGCCAAGCAGCATGACCGGCGCGGCGTCGACCAGCAGCGCGATCAGGTCCATGCCCGGCCATTTACCGTGGCGTGGATCACTGCGGGCGGCTGGCGTCGGTGCCGAACCACTTCAGCGACAAGGCCTTGAGCGAACCGTCGTTCGCGGCGTCGAGCAGGATCTTGTCGAGGGCCGCCTTGAACTGCGGATTGCCCTTGCGGAAAGGGATGCCCATGCGCTCGACCGCGCCCACGCGCGCGCCGGCCTTGATCGGCAACTGCGAATTCTTCAGCAGGTAGGCCACCATCAGGCTGTCGTTGAGCGCCGCGTCGATGCGTCCGAAGGCCAGGTCCTGCAGGTTTTCCGGCGCCGCCGGATAGCTCTTGACCTCGATGCCCGCTACCTGCCTGGCCTGCTGCTCGAACACGCTGCCCTGCCCCACGCCGAGCTTCTTGCCCTTCAGGTCGGCCAGGCTGGCATAACTGGCGCGCTCGTTCTTGCGCACGATGAGCTGCGGGCTCGAATAGGTGTAGGGACGCGAGAAATCGAAGGCCTGCTCGCGCTTGGGCGTGATCCCGACCTGGCTGACGATCACGTCGTACTTGCCGGCGGCCAGGCCGGCGAGGATGGCGGCCCATTCGGTGCTGACGAATTCCGGCCGCAAGCCCAGCTTGCCGGCCACCAGCCGCGCCACGTCCACGTCGTAACCGGCCAGCTGGCCGGTCTTCGGATCCTTGAAGTTGAACGGCGGGTAGGTGCCTTCCATCGCGATGCGCAGCGTGCCGCGCGCCTTCGCCTCCGTCAGCAGGTCGGCGGCATGGGCAGGTGCGAGGGCCAACAAGGAGGCGGCAAGGGCCAGGCCGAGGACGGCGCGGCGCGCCACGGTGTTCGAATGCTGTCCCATCAAGTGTTTACTCCGTCCGTAGTCGAGCTGACGTTATAACCGAAACCCGCGCGGGCGGGAAGCGCCGGCGGCCGGGCAGTTGCTCAGTAGCCCAGCCTGCGCCCGCGCGCGCCGAAGGGGTGGCCCACCACCAGGGTGGTGTTCAGCACCAGCGTCGACAGGCCGAGGATCAGCTGCACCAGCCGGTCGTCGGGCAGGATCCAGACCCGGCCGCGCGGCGGCTCGGCACCGGTGGCGGCCTGGATCAGGGGCGCGATCCATTCGGCTTCCTGGTCGACGTCGAGCACGATGGCGTCGCCCGTGGTCTGCATATGGACGTTGCCGCCCACGGCCAGCGCGAAGCAGATGCCCACGCCGGTCTCCTGGGGCTGGACCAGCTCCTGCAAGGCGCTGTTGTGTTCGTCGATCCAGAGTTCGACGTCCTGCGGCGTTTCGAGGTGAATCCAGGGACGGGGGCGAAAGCGTGGCGGCGGGGTATCAGGTGGCAGAGTCATGCGGCAGGGAGTAAATGCGGTTCGAGCCGTATCTTACGGGATTTTTCCTTGGCAGGAAGCCTCTCCTGCCACATGCAAGGCGTCGACGGCAAGCCCGCCTCCTTGCAAGGGCGCCCTAGGCCGCCGGTTCCGCCGCGGCTTTTCCCGGGCCGGACGGCTGTCCCGGCCCCTCGGATCCGCGTTCCATCTGGATTTCCTTGCTGAGGAAGTAGTTCAGGGCGGTACGGATGACGGCGATGGCGGCGAGCTTGCCGATCCGGTCCCAGGTCGGTGCCACCGAGGTCGACAGGATGTCGGCGGCGAGCTGGAGCTCCAGCGCCAGCGTGAGGTAGCGGGCGAACGCCAGGCGGATCGGACTGAAGCTGCTCCCGCGGCGCGCCAGCGCATGGCGCACCAGCCCGAGCACGACCACCAGCACGCCGGCGGCAATCACCAGGGCGCCCAGCGCCTCGACGAACAGGCGCAACCACTCGACATAAGACTGGACCTGCCGTTCTGCCTGGCCGAACAAGATTTGCCTCCCAGGGATGTGCGCCGATGGCTGCCGCACCGGATCGCGAAACCCTACTGTAGCCGAAGCGGGAAATCGCCGGCGCAGCTCTTCCACGGCCCCGCGAAGCGGGAAACACACACCGCAAAATTTCGAAGTCGGTGCTTACCATTGCGCCTGGGAGAACGTGGGCTTGCAGCGCGCCCGGACTTCTCAAGCAATATCGAGCGTCACCAGCCGCGCCGTCACCCTGTCGCCTTCGACCAGCAATTCCCCCACCGACACCGGCAGCGTAAACCGTCGCCGCCCCGCGCTGCCCGGATTCACGTACAGCACGCCGCCGCGCTCGGCCTGCGAAGGCTTGTGTGAATGCCCCGACACCACCACGCGCATGCCTTCGGCAGCGGGGTCGAGCGGCAATTCCTTGAGGTCGTGGATGACGTAGATGGCGACCGGTCCGATACGCAGCACGGCGGTCTCGGGTATCGCCCTGGCCCAGGGGCCGCGGTCGTTATTGCCGCGCACGACGGTCAGGGGCGCGATCGCTTGCAGGGGGCCGAGGATCTCGGGGCCGGTGATGTCGCCGGCGTGGATGATGTGCTTGCTGCCCCGCAGGAAGGCCAGTGCTTCCGGGCGCAGCAAGCCGTGGGTATCGGAGATCAGGCCGATCCGCATCCGTCAGCGGCGCTTGCTGCCCGCCATCTTGGCAGTGGTATAGATCGAGTAGAGCGCGGCCAGGCCGACCACGACATAGACGATGCGGGTCGCCGGGCTGCCCGGACCGAACAGGGTGGCGACCATGTCGACGTCGAACAGGCCGACCATTGCCCAGTTCAGGCCGCCGATGATGAGCAAGGCCATGGCCAGGTAGTCGAGCGCCGACATCGGGGAACGCTGATGGGCGCGCTCCGAGGTACGCCGTTCGCCCATCGTCCTGCGGTCCATCGTCGGGGTATTCATCGTTGCCATCACTGCCTCCTTGGGGAAAAAGTGCACCGAAGCCGATTGTCCTGCACTGGCAGACATTTTAGTTTAGCCCAAGTTCGATGGCAGGTTCGCCGCCATCGAGGCGAACGCGGGTCAGCCCTTCCAGGTGCGGTTCAGGCCCGTGTCGGCGTGGATCCAGCCGCCTTTCGGGCCGGATCGGTAGTAATAGCCGACGCCGCCTTGACGGAAGCTGCGTATCAGGCCGCCGAGCACTTCCTCGTTCAGGCTGGCGATGCGGATGTCGGCCGCCTTGCCCAGCATGTGCAGGGATTTGCGCGCGGCCGGGATGCCTTCTTCGATCAGGCGCTTGTTCGAGGCTTCGGTACGGTAGCCCGACAGGATCTCGAGCGGCTGCTGCATGCCGTAGCGGGCGATGAAGGCCTGGGTGCCCCACAGCATTTCGAACAGTTTGGGATCGATCGGAGCCGCCTCGCGGCCGTTGACGTCGCGCAGGATGTGGCACAGTTCCTGGTAGGCCGAATCGATGACTTCGCCGTCCTTCCAGTACAGCACCTTGGTGCGCTCGCCGCTTTGCGGGCGCACCAGCGACAGCGTGCGCGGCTTGACCCAGAAATCGAGGTCGAGCAACTGGGCGTCGAACAGGTCGGGAGGGGGTTGAAGGTCGGTGTCGCGGGCCGCCGCGGTCAGCGGGGCGCCGAGGGTAGTGACGGCGCCGAGGGCACACAGGCGGGCACCGTGCTGAAGGAAATCTCTACGTGAAGCCATGACGCACTCATCTGTTGAAGACGCGTACTATAACGTAAGCGCCCCGGGGACAGAAGGACTGTACGGAGGGAGTGTTGCGTGCAGGCCTGCAACTAGCCGCTGCAGTTGCAAAAGCGCTTGCTCGCTGCCGCGCCGGCGCCGGCCTCGCCGGCCGCGTCGAGCTGTTTCCACAGCAGGTCGCACTCCAGTCCGAAGCAGGACTTGTCCTTGCCGGCATTCACGTAACCGTTGCGCTCGAAGAAAGCACTGGCGCCGGCCGGGCTGTGCAGGTGGAGTTTCTTGATGCTCCAGGCGCGCGCCTGGGCTTCGGCCGCCGCCAGCAGCGCACGGCCGACGCCGGAGCGCAGTGCTTCCGGCGAGACATAGCACAGGGCCAGCTTGCCGGCCTGGGTCAGCAGGCACAGGCCGACCAGTGCGCCGCTGCTTTCGGCGACCAGGGCGTGATTGGTGGGGGTGGCAAACCAGGTGGCGACATTGCCAACGGTCTTGTTGCCGAGCCAGGCCTGCAGCACGGCGGGCTGGTCCTGATGGTCGGTCTTGCAGCCGATTTCGATGGAACGGCGCAGCAGCGAGCAGGCGGCGGTAGCGTCTTCCGGTACCGCCTGGCGAATGTCAATACGCGTGGACATCTAACATCACATCACTATAGGTACATGGAAAAACAAGCAACACGTTACAAGCCGCGCCGCGGCGCTCGGCAGGGCTCGACTATACACCGAAAGTTTAAAACCATGCTCGCGGTATGCATACCGCCGCCCTGCCCCGCGCACGGGTACTAAGCATATGACAAATCTGTTGTTCCATATCCCGGGGAAGCGCCGCATCATGCATCTCGTCACCACAAGTTCAAAAGCGAGAACCACATGCCACTTACCTCCCCGCTGCGTCGCCTGATCCTTGCCCTGTCGCTGGGCGCTGCCGCGCTGCCGCTGTCGGCGGTCGCCGCCGAGACCGAGCTGCTGAACGTCTCCTACGACGTCGCGCGCGAGCTGTACAAGGACATCAACCCGGCCTTCATCGCCGAGTACAAGAAGCAGACCGGCGCCACCGTTACCATCAAGCAGTCGCACGGCGGCTCGAGCAAGCAGGCGCGCGCCGTGGCCGACGGCCTGGAAGCGTCGGTGGTCACCATGAACCAGGCCAATGACATCGACATGCTGGCAGACCGCGGCCTGGTGGCAAAAGACTGGGCCAGGAAATTCCCGAACAATGCGACGCCCTATTACTCCACCATGATCTACCTGGTGCGCAAGGGCAACCCCAAGAACATCCGCAACTGGGAAGACCTGGCGCGCCCGGGCGTGCAGGTCATCATCCCGAACCCGAAAACGGCGGGCAATGGCCGCTATACCTATCTGGCGGCCTGGGGCTCGGCCCTGAAAAAGGGCGGCAACGACGCCCAGGCGCGCGACCTGGTCGGCCGCATCTTCAAGAACGTGCCGATCCTCGATGCCGGCGGGCGCGCCGCCACCACCACCTTCACCCAGCGCCAGATCGGCGACGTGCTGGTGACCTTCGAGAACGAAGTGAGCATGGTGCGCGCCGAGTTCGGCGACAATTTCGAGGTCGTCTACCCGACCGTCTCGATCCTGGCCGAGTCGCCCGTGGCCGTGGTCGACAAGGTGGTCGACCGCCGCAAGCAGCGCAAGGAAGCCACCGCCTACCTGAACTTCCTGTACTCGGCCCAGGGCCAGGAAATCGGCGCCAGGCACTTCCTGCGCGTGCGTTCCGATGCCGTCATGAAGAAGCATGCCGCCAACTACAAGCCGATCGCGCTGTTCACGGTGGATGAATTGTTCGGCGGGTGGCGCAATGCCCAGAAGCGCCACTTCGACGACGGCGGCGAATTCGACAAGATCTACCAGTCGAAATAAGCATCCCCGACAAGCCCTGCCCCGCGCAGGGCTTTGTCTTTCTGGCCGACGATATGCGGTCTGGATGGCAATTCTTGTGGCCGCTCTGCCAAGCGATTTGTTGTTCCAGGCGAAAATTCCTGTTTGCAAGACCAATTTTGCTTGTGCGCCATAGACATGCACTAATGCTTGATGCTATCGTCCAATCTTCCTGTAGTTGCCCTACAGCTAGAAAGTTGACTGCGCGTGGTTTGCAAATCTGCAAACTCGCCGCGCCTCCCGCTCAACGCATACCTAACCCAGACCCGACAATGTTCAAAAAATTGTTTGCTACCGTATTGATGTCGTTTTCGGCTGCGGCTTTCGCCGTGCCCTTCGGCTCCCAGTCGGTACTCGTGGTGGAAGATGACACCGGCAAGATTCTGCTGGAAAAGAATGCCGGCGCCGTCATGCCGATCGCCTCGCTCACCAAGCTGATGACCGCCATGGTCGTGCTCGACGCACGCCTCGACATGGACGAGCTGATCGAAATCGACCGCAGCGATGTCGACATGGTCAAGCACAGCAGCTCGCGCGTGCCGGTCGGCTCGCTGATCTCGCGCCGCGACGTGATGCAGCTGGCCCTGATGTCCTCGGACAACCGCGCCGCCGCGGCGCTGGCCCGTACCTACCCGGGCGGCACCCCTGCCTTCAAGGTCGCCGTGCGCAACAAGATCTCGAGCCTGGGCATGCGCTCGACCGTGATCGAAGAGCCGACCGGCCTGTCGCCGCACAACCGCTCGACCGCCGGCGACCTGATCAAGATGGCGACCGCTTCGGCGCGCTATCCCGAGATCACCAACATGTCTACGCAGTCGAAGGACCTGATCAACATCAACGGCCGCGAAGTCGAGTACCGAAACACCAACCGCCTGGTCGGCGCCAAGGGCTGGGACATCGGCCTGTCCAAGACCGGCTATATCCAGGAAGCCGGCCGCTGCCTGATCATGAACATCAAGACCAACGGCAAGAACGCGACCATGGTCCTGCTCAACGCCGGCGCTTCCTCGGCCCGCATCCTCGACGCGCTCAACGTGCGCCGCTTCATCACCGGCGAGCCGGTCGGCCGCGCGATGGTGGCAAAGGCGTCGAACCGCGCGCCGCGCTTCAAGGCCAGCTCGAGCCGGATCCGCATCAAGGCGAGCGCCGGCGGCCCGCGCATCAAGGCCAGCGCAGGCGCCGGCAAGATCAAGATCGTCAAGAAGCGCGTCTTGCGCAGCAAAGTGAAGGTCGTGCCGAAGCGCCGCAAGTAATCGACGCAGGTGCAGGACAAGAAAAGGGGCCGCAAGGCCCCTTTTCCATTGGCGCCGCCCGCTTGCGCGTTCACGGCCCCGCCACCGTATACCAGAGTTCCTCGGTCAGTTCCTGCACCAGGTCGTCCGTGTAGGCGGCCGGGGGCGCTTGCACCACCATCAGGCGCCAGGCCTTGCCCTTGACCTGGACCACGCGAAGCTGCACCTGCACCGCGCCATCCCTGGGTTCGCCCGTGGTGGTCCAGGATGGCTTGCCGCGGAAGTCCTCGACATAGCCGCCCGCCAGCACGTAACTGTCGTTGAGCCTGTCGCGCAGCCCGCGCACATAGCCGGACAGCGCCGCGTCGGCGTTCTGCTCGGAGGCGAGCAGCAGCACCGCGCGGCCGCTGTGGTGCGTGAACTGGTACTGCACCACGCCTTCGTCGTCGATGTGGGACTCGTAGCGCCATTGCGGCGCGATGTTCACGATGCGGCCGGTCTCCTGGTTGATCCAGCCATAGCGGGGCGCGGCCAGGATGGTCGCCATCTCGCGGCTGTCCTGGCGGTCCACCGCGTCGAGCACCACCACGGCCAGGAACAAAGCGACGAACAGCAGGCCGAATAGCAGTTTGCGCGCCCGCCCGACCGGCCGCGCGCGCACCAGGTAATAGCGGCCGTCATAGCTGGCAGGCTCCCCCCTGCGCAGCCGCAGGCCCTGGCGCGCCATCGCGACCAGCCCGACCAGGGGCAGGCAAAAGCCCAGGCCCGTGGTCCAGACGCACAGGTTGCGTCCCAGCTGCTCGCCGAAGCTCAAGCGGCGCCCATCGGCCTGCACCACCCGCAGCCCGAGCATGGCCTTGCCCGGGGTATTTCCGGCCAGCGCCTGCAGCGCCGCGTCCAGCAGCAGCCCGGCCGGGATGCACACCAGCCCGAAGGCTTTCCAGCCGAACGGGGTCTCCAGCCAGCGCAGGAACAGGGGCGACGTGCGGCACAGGACGATGCCGGCAACCAGCGCCACCAACCCGGTTTCCCACCAGACATCAAACGTGCGGGCGAACCAGCGTGGCCAGGCGCGGGCGAGCGGATCGTCGCGCGGGTCGTCGATGATGTCGACACGGCACGCCGCCGGACAGGTTTGGCGGGGGCCATGGGTATACCGTAGTTCCGTCTGCTGATCGACTGGCTGCATGCGTGCTCCCTGATCGACGTGGGCCGCGCAATGGCTTCCCATCGAAATATGACCGCCAGGCTATGGCTGAGTTCGGGGAAGCCGCGCGGGGGGCCGCCGGGCTTGGGTTTGATCAATGGTGCAGCGCCGCGACGGCGCCGCGCAGCTCAGCGCGGCGTATGCGCGATCATGCCGCGCAGGCCGCTGGTGCGGTGGGTGCGCAGGGCAACCGCTTCGGCCAGCACGGCGCCGGGCGGAGAGACCAGGGTGAACTGCTCGCTGGCGCGGGTAATGCCGGTGTACACCAGCTCGCGCGTCAGGATGGCGCCGCGCTCGCGCGGCAGCACCAGCACGGTGTGGCGGAATTCCGACCCCTGGGACTTGTGGACCGTCATCGCAAACGCCGTCTCGACATTGCGCAGGCGGGTCGCCAGCACGCTGCGCACCTTCTCGCCTTCGAGGAAGTAGACGCGCAAGGCGCCCGGGCGGGCCGGATCCGGCAGGGTCAGGCCGATGTCGCCGTTGTACACGCCGGTGCCATAGTCGTTGCGGGTCACCATCACGGGCCGGCCGACATACCATTCGCCGCCCGGGCGCAGCAGGCCGGCCTGGGCCAGGCGCCCGGCAATCGCCTCGTTCAGGCCCGAGACGCCCCACTCGCCGTCGCGCACCGCGCACAGGATGCGGAAGGATTCGAAGCGTTGCAGGATCTGGCGCACCCATTCTTCATGCTTCGTGTTCAATGCGCCCGTGGGAGCCGTATTCAACACGTCCAGATAGGGGCCGTAGCCAGACTGCGCCAGTTGCAGGACATGCTGCTGCTGGGCGTTTTCGATCCAGCGCACGCCAGGTTCGCCTGCGCGCATCACGGCTTCCGCCTTGAGCGCGTCGCCCGCATTCACCGCCAGCGCCAGCTGGCCGATCGGGCCGCCGAAGCGGCGGCTGTGGCGCAGCATCACGGTCTGCTGCGCGAGGGTGCCGCCCTTGCCCAGATAGTCGTCGGGCAGCGCTTCGCCGCTGGCCGCGTGTACATAATCGACGGTCGCCTGGGTGTAGCCGCCCGCCTGGGCGTTGTGGCAGAGGTCGCCCAGCACGGCGCCCGCCTCCACCGAGGCCAGCTGGTCCTTGTCGCCCAGCAGGATCAATGTCGCGGTGGGCGGCAGCGCGTCCAGCAGCGAGGCCATCATCTCGAGGTGGACCATCGAGGCTTCGTCGACGATCAGCACGTCGACGTCGAGCGGGTTGCCGCGGTGGTGGGCAAAGGCGCGGGTGTCGGGACGCGCGCCCAGCAGGCTGTGGAGGGTGCGCGCCGCGCCCATGCGCAGGGTGAGATCGCGCAGCGGCAAGCTGGAGCCGACCTTCCCGGCCAGCTCGGTCAAGGCCTTGTCGATCGACTGCTTCAGGCGCGCCGCCGCCTTGCCGGTGGGCGCGGCGAGCGCGATGCGCTGGCTGGCCGCTTCCGGTGCGGTGGCGAACAGCAGCGCCAGCAGGCGCGCCACGGTATAGGTCTTGCCGGTGCCGGGGCCGCCGGTGATGATGGCGACCGAGCCGCGCAGCGCGATGGCGCAGGCCAGCTTTTGCCAGTCCGGCCCCTCGCCCTCGGCGGTGCGCTCGGAGGCGAACAGCAGGTCGAGCCAGCCGCGCACGGAAGCCTCGTCGACTTCGCGGCCGGCCAGTGCGCGTTCGCGCACGGCGGCGGCCACCAGCGTTTCGTCGCGCCAGTAGCGGCGCAGGTAGAGGCGCTCGCCATCGAGCACCAGCGGCTGGTCGTAGTCGAAGGCGCCGATTTCCCACACCTGCTCGCAGCCGCCGAGCACCTGGGCCCAGGCCTGGGCGTTCTTCGGCAGCGGGCCGGCGTGGCGCGCCAGGTCTTTCCATTGTTCGTCGCTCCAGCCCAGCAGTTCGGCCGGACCGGCGGCCAGGTCGGCGAGCAGCAGGCAGCTGTGGCCATGGCCTTCGAGCTCGGACAGCACGCTCGAAGCCAGTACCAGCGCCGGAGGCGCCGCACCCAGCGAGGCGACGAAGCGGGCAAAAGCGCAGGACAGGCGGCGCAGTTCGCCGGCTTCGCCCAGCTGGGCCAGCGCGCTCCAGAGCGCGTCGATATCGGCTTCAGGCTTGGCCATGATGTCCCTCGTCCAGCAGGGCTTCGAGCCCGTCGAGCAGTTCCAGGTCGGGCGCCAGCACGCAGCAGCCGTGGGTCTCAGGATTGGCGATCCCGCGCAGGAACAGGAAGACCGCACCGCCCAGTTGCCGGCGCGGCTCGTAGGCGCTTCCCAGGCGGCTGCGCAGCAGGCGGTGCAGCGCCAGCATGTAGATGGAGGCCTGGATGTCGTAGCGGTGGCCCGCCATGCCCAGCTCCATCGCGGCCTGGGTATAGGACGCGTCGCCCGGCCCCAGCGCATTGGTCTTGTAGTCCAGCACCCAGAAGCGCCCCTCGTGCTCGAACACGAGGTCGGCGAAGCCCTTGAGCATGCCGTGCAAGGTACGCTCCGGCAGCGTCGGGCGGTCGATGCCTTTCATGATGCGCGCGCGGCACAAGCGGTCGAGCCGGGCCACGTCCAGGCGCTCGCTCGGGAACCAGAATTCCAGCTCCGGCACCGGTTCGATCAAGTCGCACAGGGCAGCGCCCAGCGGGGGCAGCGGCGTGCTCGCCACCGCATGCAGCCAGGCCAGTGCATCATCGAGGCGATGGCCCCAGCCGGCGCGCTCGATGCGCTGGGCCAGGCGCTGCATGAATTCCGGATCGCCGGCCTGTTCGAAGCCGTCCTGCGCCATCCATTCCAGTTGCTCGTGCATGAAATTGCCGGGCACCGAGCCGCGCGGGAAACGGTGCCAGGGCGCGTCCTCGATGCGCGGCGGGGTCGGCGCCGAGGGCGCTTCTTCGCGCAGGGTTTCTTCTTGCGCGCGCATCGGCGTGGGCACCGGCGCGGCCACCGCGTGGCGCACCAGCGAGGTGAACGAGCCGATCGCCCAGTCGCGCTCGAAACGCGCCTCGTAGCGCGGCGCGGCCAACAGGTCGGGGCGCACGTCCTCGCGCACCAGCGGCGTGCGGCTCTGCGGTTCGGTCAGGTCGTGCAGCTCGATGCCCGCGACACCGCCACGCAGGCGCTCGAGCCGCTCGCGCAGCAGCTCGCTGTCGATCTTGTCGCCGCCCCCGAGCAGATAGCCTAGCGCCGATTCGTGCAGACGGTTTTCGCTCTTGCTGCGGCCGCTGATCGGCGCCGCGCCCAGCCACAGGAAGTGGCGCGCGCGCGTCAGCGCCACGTAGAGCAGGCGCAGGTCTTCTTCCAGGCGCGCGCGGTCCACCGCTTCGAGTGCGTCGTCGCCCATCGACAAATCCAGCCGGCGCGCCCCATCCTCGCCCACGAATTCGAAGAAGGCGCGGTTGCGGCGATCGGTCCGGCGTGCGGTCACGGCAAAGGGCACATACACCAGCGGATACTCCAGGCCCTTGGACTTGTGGACCGTGACCACCTTGACCAGTTCGGCATCGCTTTCCAGGCGCAGCACGCGCTCGTCGCCGCCTTCGCCCACGCCTTCCAGCTGCTCGGCCAGCCAGCGGATCAGCGCCTGCTCGCCCTCGAGCTGGGTGCTGGCTTCCTGCAGCAGTTCGGCCAGGTGCAGCAGGTTGGTCAGGCGGCGTTCGCCGCCGGCCTCGCGCAGCAGGCGCGCCGGCAGCCCGAGTTCATGGACGAAGCGGCGCAGCATCGCCAGCACGCCCTGGCGCTGCCAGGTGCCATGCAGGGCTTTCAGCTGCTCGACCCTTTCTTCCCAGGCCATCTCGTCGTTCGAGAAGCGCGCCAGCTCGCCCAGCGCGAGACCGGCGGTGCGGGTCGCAAAGGCGGCGCGCGCCAGCGTGCCGTCGAGGGGATTGGCCACCGCATACAGCCAGCGCAGCACGTCGGCCGCTTCCTCGCTCTCGACCACCGAGTCCTTGTCGGACAGGTAGACGCTGGCCACCTTGCGCTGCACCAGCGCCCGGCGCACGCTTGCCGCCTCGCGCCGGTCGCGCACCAGGATGGCGACGTCGGCCGGCATCAGGCGGCGGAAACGGGTGCCGTCGGAAAAGCCGACTCGCTCGTCGCCCAGCAGGCCGACGATATGCTCGGCGCAGTGGTGGGCGAAGAACTCGCGGTAGTCTTCCTGGTTCATCTGGCCCGCGCAGCACAGCGACATCGCGTGGGTCGGACCATCGGCCCCGACCAGGCGCTCGCGGTGGCCCTGGGCCGCTACGGCCTCGAAGGGAAGCGGATTGTCCTCGCCGCGGCGGAAGCGAAAGGCGCCGCCCGGATAGCCGCCCTGCCCGTTTTCTCCTTCCGCGTGGCGGAACAGCTGGTTCACCGCTTCCACCAGCTGGGAGGTGGAACGGTAGTTGGTGCCGAGCTGGTAATGCCGCCCTTCGGTCGCGCGCCGCGCGGATAAATAGCTGTGGATGTCGGCGCCGCGGAAGCCGTAGATCGACTGCTTCGGGTCGCCGATCAGGAACAGGCCTTGCTGCGGGTCGTTCGCCGCCACCCGGTACAGCAGGTCGAAGATGCGGTACTGGTCGGGCGAGGTGTCCTGGAATTCGTCGACCATCGCCACCGGGAACTGCAGCACGATGCGCATGCGCAGCGCTTCGCCGTTCGGTCCTTCGAGCGCAGCCTTCAGGCGTTCGAGCATGTCGGCGAAGCCGAACTGGCGGTTGCGCGCCTTCAGTTCGCGCATGCGCCCGCCGATATGGCTGGCGGCGTGGCGCAGCAAGGCATGCGACAGCGGGTCGAGCGCGTCCAATGCTTCCTTGAGCGGCGCGGTGCAGCCGAAGCATGCCGGCACTTCGGCGACGAAGTCCTTGCTGAAGGCATCGACGATGCCGTCCGGGCACAGGCGTTTCCACGCCGTGTCGTTCAAGGCCGGCAAGACCATGGCCGGATCATTGGCCCAGGCGCGCAGCGCCTCGAACCACTTGACCAGCGAATCGGCGCGCATCTTGTTCCCGTTGAAGCATTTGGGCTGGCGCTCGCGATGGCCCGCGATCCAGCTTTCCATCTCGTCGGCGCGCGCGGCCCAGCCTTGCTTGAGTTGCACCAGTTCCGCGCGCAGCGCGCGTTCGGTGCGCGCCACCAGGCTGCCGAGCGGCTCCAGTGCGCAGTCGCCCAGCAAATGGGTGCGGCTGACCAGCTCGCGCACGCTGCCTTTCAGCGCATCGACGTCCTTCCAGCACCCCAGCACCGAGGCCAGCAGGTTCGCGTTCAGCGGATAGACGTGCTGGCGCCAGTAGTCGTGGGCCGCGTCCTCGAACAGCGCGCGCTCGTCGGTGACCAGCTCTTCGTCGAACAGGCTGCCGGAATCGAAGGCATGCTCGCGCAGCATGCGCTGGCACCAGGCGTCGATGGTGAAGATCGCCGCCTCGTCCATCGTCTCGGCCGCCAGCACGAGGCGGTGGGCGGCGACATTGCGTTCGGCCTCGCCCGGATAGGCCTCGGCCAGGTCGCGCAGATACGGATCCATGATGTCGAGCTGGCCGCGGAAATAGGCGGCCGCCTCGACCAGGCGCTCGCGCACGCGGTTGGCCAGCTCGCGGGTGGCGGCGCGGGTGAAGGTCATCACCAGGATCTCGCTCGGCAGCAGCGGGCGCACGAAGGCGTCCTCGCCACCATGGCCCAGCACCAGGCGCAGGTAGAGTGCGGCGATGGTCCAGGTTTTGCCGGTGCCGGCCGAGGCCTCGATCAGGCGCGAGCCGTGCAGCGGGAAGTCCAGGGCCCTGAGGTGCTGGCTCATGGCGCCTCCCCATTCAAAGGCGCCACCGTGATGCCGGCATCGATCCAGTCGGCCAGCGGGCCATACAGGTCGCGCGCCACGTGCGGCCAGTCGCCGGCCGCGATCAGGGAGGCGAAATCGGGCCACAGGCGCGCCAGGCAGAGTTCATCGACTTCGCCCGAGATCTCGTAGCCGCCGTCATAGGTCGAGCGGGCGTCGCCTTCCTGCAGCAGCGCCAGCGCGGTCTTGCAGGCCACGCCCAGCGGGCGGTCGAGATTGGTGCGCCAGAGCGCGGCCAGGTCGTGCAGCGTAGCGGCGGCTTCAACCGGGTCGAGCGGCGCCATCGTGAGCACTGCGTCGCGCGCCACCAGGTGGCCGGCGACCGGCGCGCCGCTTGCTGCGGCAGCCAGCTGGCGCAGCCAGGCATTGATCAGCTTGTCGCCGCGCGGGCGCCCTTCGCGGTCCAGCACTTTCGAGGACACCTGCATCAGCCAGGCCGTGGTTTCGCCATCGGTGCGCAGCCGGTCGATCCAGTCGTCCAGCACCAGGCCATCCTCGAACGCCAGGCGGACCGCGCGCTTGGGCGCCAGCTGCGGGAAGCGCGCGCCCAGCGCCAGCCAGGCCGTGCGCACCGGCACCAGGCCGTCGACCAGCTCCTGCTGCCACTGGCGGCCCATCAGGCCGATCGGCAGCACGCCTTCGCGCGCGAGGCGTTCCGCGCGCGTGTGCAGGGCCGAACGTACTTCGTGCGCCGCCTCGGACGGGCCGCTGTCGTCGAGCAGGTGGTCTTCCAGAAAATAGCGCTCCAGCGCATTGAGCGCGAAGGGTTCCTCGTCTTCACCCACCACGGCCGCTTCGCCGAACACCACCCCGAGGCGGCGGCGGAAGAAATAGCGCGCCGGCTGGCGCAAGAACGCCGCCAGTTCGCCCAGCCTCAAGACGAAGCCGGGTTCGAGTTCGTAGGGCGGCAGCGCCTCGGCAAGCAGGGCCGCGTCGTCGTCCAGGCCGTGAGCCGAACGCCACTCGCCGGCATAGGTCAGCAGGCCGCCGCGCTCGAAATAGCGGCGGCTGAAAGGCTGCAGCGCATGCTCGGTCGTGCGCTCGGACAAATCGAGGTCCCAGCCGCCCACGAGATAGTCGCGCAACTGGGCCACCAGCACCGAGGCCGGCTGCTCGCTGTTGTCGCGCACGTTGCGGCCGACCCAGCTCACATAGAGCTTGTCGCGCGCCGACAGCAGGGCTTCGAGCATCAGGTAGCGGTCGTCGTCGCGGCGCGAACGGTCGCCCGGGCGCGCCATGCCGGGCAAGGCCAGCAAATCGAAATCGGCCTGGTGGGCCCGGCGCGGGAAGTCGCCATCGTTCATGCCGAGCAGGCAGACCACGCGGAAAGGCACGGCGCGCATCGGCATCAGGGTGCAGAAGGTCACGCCGCCCGAGACGAACTGGTGGTTCAGGGTCGGCTGGTCGAGCTCGGCGAGCCAGGCTTCGCGCATCACGGCAAGCGGCACCGGCTCGTCGAAGCCTGCACTGTCACAGGTCTCGAGCCAGCACTGCAGTGCATCGTTCAGCTGGGCCAGCGTGAGGCGGTCGGCTTCGATCCCGGCGTGGAAGAAAGCCCCCAAGAGCGCGCGCGCCGCCTCGCCCCATTCGTTCGGCGTGCGCGCCTGCACCAGGGCCGCGCGCCACGTCAACAGGGTCTCGATGAACTGTGCCAGCGAGCCGGCCAGTGCGGCGTCCAGCCCGCCCACTTCGGCATAGGGCTCGATGTCGCCGAAGCTCGCGCCCGCGCCGCTGGCGTAACCGAGCAGCATGCGCCGCACGCCGAAGATCCAGGCGTTCTGCTCGCCGGCCGAGCCCAGGCCCAGCCCCGCGCGGTGCTCCCGGTCGAGGCCCCAGCGCACGCCCGAGCCTTCGATCCAGCGCCCCAGCATCGGCAGGTCGCCGGTGTCGAGGCCGAAGCGCGCGGCCACGCTTGGGACGTCGAGCAGGTCGCGCACCTCGCTCTGGCGGCAGCGCTGCTGCGGCAGGCGCAGCAGCCATTCCAGCGCGACCAGCAGCGGATTGTGGCTGCGGTCGCGCACGTCGCCGATCTCGAACGGGATGTGGCGCGGATCGAGGCGCCGGTGCTGGTCGAACACGGCGTGGATCGCGGCCGAGAAGGTGTCGATGTCGGGCATCATCACCACCACGTCGCGCGGGCGCAGCGTGGGATCCTGCGCGAACCAGGACAGCAGCTGGTCGTGCAGCACCTCGACTTCGCGCTGGACGCTGTGGGTGATGTGGAATTCGATCGACTGGTCGTCGAAAGGAGGCAGATGCGGATGCTCCGACAGCGGCAGCAGGTCGCGCACCGCGGCCTGCACCTGGGCCAGCAGGGTGTGGCCCTCGCCATCGTCGAACAAGTCCACGCGCAGATTCTCGTAGCGCGCGCCCTCGCCGTTGTCGAATTCGTCGAGCATGCGCACGAAATCGCGCCCCTGGCGGCCCCAGCTCGCCAGCAGCGGGTGGGTGTGGGCGTGCAGTTCTTCCACCGGCACTTCGGCCAGGTCGATGCCCGAGCGGGGCTGCTGGCGCCGGCGCGCGGCCTTGAGCAGCTCGCGCCCTTCGATGATGTCGCCCCAGTAGAAGCGGCAAGGATTCGGCACCGCGAACAGCACTTGCGTGTGGCGCGACAGCGCGGCAATCGCCTGCAGGGTCTGGTAAGGCAGTGTCGACATGCCGAACAGGATCACGCGGCGCGGCAGCTTCGACACCGGCATGCGGCCGGATTCGCCGGCTGCCAGGAATTGCGCATGGATGGCGGCGCGGCCGGTGACGCGCTGTTCCGGCGGCAGGCTGGCGTGGATCTCGCGCCAGAGACAAGCCTGCCATTTCTGGTCGGGCTTGAGCGCGACCGGCTCGCCGGCGGCGCGGCGCAGCACGTCGCGCCCGGCTTCCCAATCCTCGAGCCAGTCGGCGCGGTAGACCTGGTAGCCGTCATACAGGTCGGCCAGGCGCTCGGCCAGCTGCAGGCGCCGCTCGGGGCAGCCGTCGCCCAGGAATTGCGCCAGCGGCGTATAGCTCGCATCGTGCATCAGGCCCGGCAACAGGCGCATCAGGCGCCAGGTGAGCGGATCCTTGTCGAAAGGCGCGCGGGTGGGCACGCGCTCGCGCCCCAGCATGCCGCGGTAGGCTTCCCACAGGAAGCGCGCCGGCAGCGCCACGCGGGTGGCGGCGCACACGCCCATGCTTTCCGCCATGGCGATTTTCAGCCACTCGGCGACACCGTTCGACTGCACCAGGATGGTCTCCTGCTCGAGCGGTCCCAGCGGGTAGCGGCGCAGCCAGTCGAACATGGCGCTGCGCAGCAACTCCATCTGGTTGCCGTGCAAAATTAACAAGCCGGGGGTGATCGCGGAAGACATCGGTATGGTTGGGCTGCTCAGGTGGCAAGGATACCCCGTTTGGGGTCCGGGCGGAAGGGCCGCGGGCCATTCCCGGGGCCGGTCAATACAGGCTCAGCGCCTGTCTTCCGCCCTCAAACCGAGCTGTGCCGTGATGTTGCGCTCGATGCGCACCAGCTTGGCCCGCAGCCGTGCCGCCAGGGCGCGCGCCTGGGCCGGGCGGCCCGACTGGCTTTCCAGTTCCTCGCAGACGCCGGCAAAGGCGGCCGCCCCGACCACCCGGGCCGAGGACTTGACCCGGTGCGCCACGGCCGCGGCCGCCGCCGCGTCGGCTTTCGACAGGGCCACGTCGATCTCGGACAGCGCGTCGCGCGCCGTCGACAGGAACATGAAGGCGTATTTGCGCATCTTTTCGCGGTCGCCGTCGAAGGTGTCGGCCAGTTGCGCCAGGTCCAGCTGCCCGGGACCCGGGACCTCGCGCGGTGCGGCATCAAGCGCCGGCTGGGCGCTGCGTCCGAGGGACCGTGCGATGGTGGCCGCCAGCAGTTCCGGCATCACCGGCTTGGCCAGGAATTCGTTCATGCCCGCTTCCAGGCAGCGCGCGCGGTCGCCGACCCCGGCGTTGGCGGTCATCGCGATCACCAGCGTGTCCTTCAGGGCCGGGTCGCTGCGGATGCGGCGGGTCGCTTCCAGCCCGTCCATCACCGGCATCTGCACGTCCATCAGCACGCAGTCGAAGCGCCGGCGCGCCATGGCCTCCAGCGCCGCCCGGCCGTTGTCGGCCACCACCACCGTCGCGCCGGCGCCGGCCAGCAGCTCGCTGCCGACCTGCTGGTTGAAGGGATTGTCTTCGACCAGCAGCACCGCGCAGCCGTCCAGGCGCGCACTTGGCGCCGCTTCCAGCGCCGGCTCGCCCGCCGGGCCGGCGGCGCCTTCGTCGAGCGCCAGGCAGGCGGTGAACCAGAAGGTGCTGCCCTGCCCCGGCGTGCTCTCGACCCCGACCTCGCCGCCCATCAGCTCGGCGAGCTGCTTGCTGATCACCAGGCCCAGGCCGGTGCCGCCGTGGCGCCGGGTGGCGGAAGGATCGGCCTGGTGGAACGGCGTGAACAGGCCGGCCAGCTTGTCGGGCGCGATGCCGATGCCCCTGTCCTGCACCTCGAAGCGCACCAGCAGTTGCGGACCGAAGGCGCGTACCTGACGCGCGCGCAGCGCGATGCGGCCACGTTCGGAGAACTTCACCGCATTGCAGGCAAAATTGAGCAGCACCTGCTCCAGGCGCAGCGGGTCGCCGCGCAGGGGGCGCATCAGTTCCGGCGCGATGTCGCGCTCGAAATCGATGCCCTTGGCCGCCGCGGCCTGCCCCAGCTGCTGCTCGACATTGCGCAGCACGGCGTCGAGGGTGAAGCCCACGGTGTCGAGTTCGAGCTTGCCGGCCTCGATCTTCGAAAAATCGAGGATGTCGTTGATGATGCCCAGCAGGTGCTTGCCCGAGTGGTTGATCTTTTCCAGGTAGCCGCGCAGGCGCGCGTCGGCGCAGGACTGCAGCGCCAGGTGGCTCATGCCGATGATACTGTTCATCGGGGTCCGGATCTCGTGACTCATGTTCGACAGGAAGTCGCTCTTGGCCTGGTTGGCGGCGTCGGCGCGCGCCTTGAGCTCGTGCAGGGCGGTGACGTCGGTGGAGATGCACAGCACCGCCGGCGCCCCGCCTTCGGACTGCAGCGGCACCCGCATGCTCCACAGGTGGCGGATGCTGCCGTCGGGCAGGGCCTGCTCGACCTGGCTGGCGCTGCGCTCCCCGCTGTCGAGCACCGCGCGGTCGCGTTCCCACATCTCGTCGGCGCGCGCCGCCGGCATCAGGTCGAGGTCGCGCCGGCCGATCACCTCGCTCGCGGGCAGGCCGACGATCCCCGCGCTCTTCGCATTCACGTAGTGGAAGCGCCGGTCGCCGTCTTTCAGGTAGACGAAGGCGTCGAGGTTGTCCAGCACCGAGTCGAGCAGCAGGCGCTGGTCGAGCGCGGCGCGGCGCGAGCGGTACAGGCTGAGGAACAGGGCGAAGGCCAGCAGCGTGCCAAGGAAGCCCGAGGCCAGGGCCAGCAGCAGCAGGTAGCGCTGGTGGCCCTCGACCATCGCCGCGCGGTCGGCCGAGAACCAGGCCTTCCAGCGCGTGCCGACGTAGTCGATCTCGAGCAGGGTCGTGAACTGGCCGGCCGGCGTGGGCTTGCCGCGCACCTCCGGCCCGCTCACGAGCCGGTCGGTCGGAAGCAGGACCAGCGGAGCGTTTGCCCTGCGCGGCCCGGCTTCGCTGTAGACGCTGAGCAGGATAGGTTGCACCGTCTCCGGGCCGAGCGCCTTGCGCACCAGCTTGTCGACCGAGAAGGCGATGCCGATGCTGCCGAAATAGCGCGCGCGCCGCTCCTCGACCGTGGCCGGAATCGTCCCGCCCAGGTAGAGCGGCTCGCGCATGCCCAGCACGATGCGGGGCGTCGGATAATCGAGGCGCACCGGATGGCCGGAAGCGCTGATGCGGCCGCTGTCGCGCGCCCGGGCCACCGCCGCCGCCACCTTCGGATTGGCCGCGATGTCGATCCCGAGCCGGGTCACGGGCAGGTTGGGAGGTTCGACCCAGGTGACCACTTCGTAATACGGACGCCGGCCGGGCGGGCTGATGTCGAAGCCGGGGCTGCCCGCCGGGTCCACGCTGCGGTCATTGCGCACGCCCGCGATGAAGGCCGCGCGCTGCGCATCAGGAACGTGGGCGATGAAGGAGACCGCTTCGAGGGCCGGGAAGCGGCGCGTCAGGTCCAGCGCCTGGACGTAGCGGTGAAAGCGCACCCGGGTCAGCGGGCCGTCCCCGGCCATGTGCAGCGCCGCCAGGCCGCGCACCACCCGCGCATACGAGGCGATGGCGGCGGAGACGCGCTCGCCCGCCAGCTGGGCCGCGTTGTCGAAACGGCGCCGGGCGTCGTCCTCGACCGCGCTGGCGGCGACCTGGTGGAACAGCAGGCCGACCGCAAGCGAGAGCGCCACCCCGGCCGACCAGGTGGCGGCGAGGGTGGTCCGGCGCGGGCTGGTCGCGAAACTGCGGGTCGTCGGCGGGTGCATGTTCTCCAGTGTGCGCGCCGCTGCGGGCGCTCGATACGGCGGGTACTAGTATAAAGTGGCAGTGGCCATGCCCGCTGCATAGTCACGCATCTCCACCGCGACCCGGGCCTGCTTCTGCTCATCCATATTAACAAGACTGGACCAAGACTGCGATCCCATGCTGCACGAAACCATTGATCCCTACCGCTGGCTGGAAGACATCGACAGCGACCCGGCCCGCGCCTGGGTGGTCGAGCGCAATGCCCTCACCGAAGCCGAGCTCGAAGCGCAGCCGGGCTTCGCCGGCCTGCGCACCCGCTTGAGGTCCATCCTCGACTCCACCGGGAAGATCCCCTATGCCGGCCGCCACGGCGGCCTGCTGTACAACTTCTGGCGCGATGCGCTTCATCCGCGCGGCATCTGGCGCCGCACCACGCTGGACGAATACCGCAAGCCGGCGCCAGACTGGGAAACCGTGATCGACCTGGACGCGCTGGCGCGCCTGGAAAACGAAAACTGGGTCTGGGGCGGCGCCACCTGGCTCGAACCCGGCGCCGGGCGCTGCCTGGTGTCGCTGTCGCGCGGCGGGGGCGACGCCCGCGTGCTGCGCGAATTCGACCCGCTTGCCAAACGCTTCGTGGAGGACGGCTTCGTGCTGCCGGAAGCGAAAAGCCAGGCCGCCTGGATCGACCACGATACCCTGTTCGTCGGCACCGACTTCGGCCCCGGTTCGATGACCGACTCGGGCTACCCGCGCATCGTCAAGCAGTGGCGGCGCGGCGAGCCGCTCGCCGGCGCACTTACGGTATTCGAGGCGCAGCCGGGCGACATGTCGGCCTCGGGCTGGCGCGACCAGACCCCCGGCTACGAACGCGAGTTCGTGCAGCGCCAGATCGGCTTCTACAGCAGCGAGCTGTTCGTGCGCCAGGACGCCCGCCTGCGCAAAGTCCCGAAGCCCGACGACGCCAAGGCCTATGCCGTGCGCAGCCAGATCGTGATCGAGCTGCGCTCGGACTGGGAAACCGGCGGGCGCCACTACCCGCAGGGCGCCTTGCTGGCGGCCGATTTCGACGCCTTCCTCGACGGTGCACCTGTGTTCGACGTGCTGTTCGCGCCCACGCCCACCACCTCGCTCGACGCGGTCACGGTCACCCGTGACGCCCTGCTCCTGACTGTGCTCGACAACGTCAAGAACCGCATCGTCGAGCTGCAGCGTATCGACGGTGTGTGGCGGCGGCGCGAACTCGAGCTGCCCTCGATCGGTTCGCTCGAGGCCTGGGCCTATGACGAGGTGGAATCGAACTTGTACTTCCTGGCCGTCACCGGCTTTACCGAGCCGACCACCCTCTACCTGATGGAAGCGGGCAAGCAGGACAGCCATGCGCTGCGCGAGCCGCTCAAGGCGATGCCGGCGTTCTTCGATGCCGCGGGCCTTGCCGCCAGCCAGTTCGAGGCCCGGTCGCCGGACGGCACCCGCGTGCCCTATTTCGTCGTCATGCACCGCGACACGGTACTGGACGGCGCCAACCCCACCGTCCTGTATGGCTATGGGGGATTCGAAGTCTCGCTCAAGCCCTCCTATGGCGCCATCAGCGGCGCGGCCTGGCTGGAAGCGGGCGGTGTCTACGTGCTGGCGAATATCCGCGGCGGCGGGGAATTCGGCCCACGCTGGCACCAGGCCGCGCTCAAACAACACCGCCAGCGCGCCTTCGACGATTTCCTGGCCGTGGCCGAAGACCTGGTGCGCCGCCGGATCACCAGCGCGCCGCACCTGGGCATCATGGGCGGCAGCAATGGCGGCCTGCTGGTGGGCGCCGCCCTCACCCAGCGCCCCGAACTGTTCGGCGCCGTGGTCTGCCAGGTGCCGCTGCTGGACATGCGGCGCTACCACCAGCTGCTGGCGGGCGCCTCGTGGATGGGCGAATACGGCGACCCGGACGAGCCAGGCGAATGGGCATGGATAGCGCGCTACTCGCCCTATCACCAGCTGCGGCCCGGCACGACCTACCCGCCCCTGCTCCTCACCAGCTCGACCCGCGACGACCGGGCCCACCCCGGCCATGCGCGCAAGATGGCGGCGCGCATGCTGGAGCTGGGCCAGGACGTGCTGTACTGGGAAAACGTCGAGGGCGGCCATGCAGGCGCGGCCGACAATGCGCAGACTGCGCGCATGTGGGCGCTGACCTGGACCTACCTCGCGCTCAAGCTGCGCCGCGGCCCTTAGGAAACCATGCGTTTTGCGAAGAGCGCGTCCCAGGTCGCCTGGACGTCGATCGTCAAGGCCACCGCGGTCTCGATGCCGATGACCTGCGGCGAGCCGATCCGGCTGGTGACCACGCCGGCGCGGCGCGTCAAGCGTTCCATCGCCGTGGTGGTCACCGTCACGTAGTGGGTCAGGTCGTTCTCTATGCCGTAGCGGATGATGGCTTCGAACGACTCCAGGGTCATTTCCGAGAATCCGTAGCGGCTGGCCGCGTCGGTCTCGATGGCAAAGCGCGACAGCTCCCAGATGTGCGGGTCGCTGGGCGCCTCGCGTCCCTCGAGCAGCTGCGGGAAGGAATCCTTGAGCATGTAGGGGCCCTCGGTCGGCAGCAGGCGCCAGCAGCCGCGCAGCACCCCGCCCGGTTCGCGCATCAGCATGTAGCCTGGCTCGAGCGCATCGTAGCCGTCGATTTCCATGCCGGACAGTACCGGCACTTCCCACCCCAGACGCCCGCTGAACACCTTGGCGCGCAGCGTATGCATCTCCCACAAGTCCTTCGATTTGAATTCACGGCGTGTAGCAATCTTGATGTGCATTGTCATGATGAGCCCCTGTTTGTGGTTGATTGAACCTATGCATTCCGCATACAAGGTTCATGCAAATCGGGCAGCGCTGGTACTAGCAACACTGCTAGGTGGCTATTTCCATTGCTAATGGAATACTTGCATCTTGCATAGACACAAAGGGAAAGGACACGACATGGCAAACGAGTTGATGTGCGAAGCACTGGCGGCAGAACTGGAAGCGCAGCAGGCGGCGCAGGTGTCGGGTGTGAGGCAGTCGGCGCCGCATGAATTACGGCGGTTGCGCATTGCCAAGCGCGAGAGCCAGGAGCGGTTCTGGAGCCGGTTCGGCGTGACCCAGTCCAGCGGCAGCCGCTTCGAGACCGGCCTGGCCGTGCCGGCGCCGGTCGCCATCCTGCTGCGTCTTTATGTCAACGGCAGGCTCAGCGATGGTGATCTTCAGGCGTGATCAGGCCGCAGGAGATCGCCTTGACCACCGCCTGCTGGCGGGTGTTGACGCCGAATTTCTGGCGCACATTCGCCAGGTGAAAATTCACGGTCGCTTCGGAGCAGTTGGTGATGCGGGCGATTTCCCAGGATGACTTGCCCGCCATAACCCATTGCAGTACCTCGAGCTCGCGCCGGGTCAGGCGCGGCAGCTCGGTTTCCGGTTTCGCCTCGCGAAAGCGTGCGGACGAGGCAAAGGCGTAGTCGCGGATCAAGGCCAGCGCCGGCAAGGTCTCGGCCACCGAGCGCACGAAGGACCCGTCGGGGCGCGCGTCGGAAGCAAAACTGATCATGCCCACTTCGCCCTGCGGACCGTGCACCGGCAGGGTGACGCCGCTGCGGATGCCGTGGGCGGTGGCTTCTTCATACAGGGTTCCAGGCACGCCGTCGCCGAACGTGGTCGGCGCCCAGATCAGCGGCAGCGTACTCGACAGGCAGTGGCCGACGGTCGGGTCGACATAGGCGAAACCGTTGCGGTCGTAGCGGTCGCGCCATTCAGTGGAATAATTACTCCGAAGAAACGCATTTTCGAAGCGCACGTGCCGCGTCGGGACGACACCATAGAGCACCTGGTCGAAACCCTGGGCGCGCGCCAGCCCGAAGAAGCGCTCGCTCCATGCCTGGTCGTCCGGGGCTTCCAGTAACTCGATGAGTAAGGCAGTGTCAATCATGGGTCAATGTCGGGACAGCGTAGTCGACATCCTAGACGAGTCCGGTACGTTGAACACTCACCAAATTTAACAGCGTGTATTTATACCCGGCAGTGTGTCGTGGCAATACAACAATCCCCTTCAATCGTGCGCTGCGACTCATCCAGCTACGCTACGCTCCGCCGGATTGCCATCCCAAATTTTCCCTGTTGCAAGATTTGCCACGCGAAAAACGGATGATAGCTATTGACTTGGATTTACACGAGAGTATCTTCTCTGCCATTCAGATGTAACAGTCGCAGGCCTCGCCTCGGCGCCCCCTCTTTTTACCGAACTTAGCGAAACAAGGATTTAGTCGATGAACATCATGACCGACATGGGCGAACAGTTGGACGTCAAGCTGTTGCTGGCAACCCTGATGGCGCTGAAAAAAGGCGATTTCTCGGTACGCATGCCCTCGGACTGGACTGGCGTTTCCGGGAAGATCGCCGATACGCTCAACGACATCATCGAGACCAAGCAGAAGATGGTCGAGACGGTCACCGACGTGTCGCGCGTGGTGGGCCGCGAGGGTCACCTGACCCAGCGCGCCGACCTGCCGGGCGTGGTGGGCGGCTGGAGCACGATCATCAGCTCGGTCAACACCCTCATCGACGACCTTGTGCGCCCGACCACCGAGATGGCGCGCGTCATCGGCGCCGTGGCAAAAGGCGACCTGTCCCAGACCATGGCGCTGGAAGTCGACGGCCACCCGCTGAAAGGCCAGTACCTGCGCGCGGCGATGACCGCGAACACCATGGTGGAACAGCTCTCCTCCTTCTCTTCCGAAGTGACGCGCGTGGCGCGCGAGGTGGGTACCGAAGGTAAACTGGGCGGCCAGGCGCAGGTGAAGGGCGTGGCGGGTACCTGGAAAGACTTGACCGACTCGGTCAACTCGATGGCGGGTAACCTGACGTCCCAGGTGCGTAACATCGCGGAAGTGACCACCGCGGTGGCGAACGGCGACTTGTCGAAAAAGATCACGGTGGACGTGCGCGGCGAGATCCTGCAACTGAAGGACACCATCAACGTCATGGTGGACCAGCTGCGCTCCTTCGCATCGGAAGTCACGCGCGTGGCGCGCGAGGTGGGTACCGAAGGTAAACTCGGCGGCCAGGCTTACGTGCCGGGCGTGGGCGGTACCTGGAAAGACTTGACCGACAACGTGAACTTCATGGCCTCGAACCTGACGGGCCAGGTGCGTAACATCGCGGCCGTGACCACCGCGGTGGCGAACGGCGACTTGTCCAAGAAGATTACCGTGGACGTGAAGGGCGAGATTCTCGAACTGAAGAACACCATTAACGTCATGGTCGACCAGTTGTCCTCGTTCGCATCCGAGGTGACCCGCGTCGCGCGTGAAGTGGGTACCGAGGGCAAGCTGGGCGGCCAGGCGCAGGTGAAGGGCGTCGGCGGCACCTGGAAGGACTTGACCGACTCGGTCAATTCCATGGCGGGTAACCTGACCGGCCAGGTGCGTAACATCGCGGACGTGACCACCGCCGTGGCGAACGGCGACTTGTCCAAGAAAATTACGGTGGACGTGAAGGGCGAGATTCTCGAGCTGAAGAACACCATCAACGTGATGGTCGACCAGCTGAACTCCTTCGCCTCCGAGGTGACGCGCGTGGCGCGAGAGGTGGGTACCGAGGGCCGCCTCGGCGGCCAGGCGAACGTGCCGGGTGTTGCGGGTACCTGGAAAGACTTGACCGACAACGTGAACTTCATGGCGGGTAACCTGACCGGTCAGGTGCGTAACATCGCGGAGGTGACTACCGCGGTGGCGAACGGCGACCTGTCCAAGAAGATTACCGTGGACGTGAAGGGCGAGATTCTCGAGCTGAAGAACACCATTAACGTCATGGTCGACCAGTTGTCTTCGTTCGCATCCGAGGTGACCCGCGTGGCGCGTGAGGTGGGTACCGAAGGCAAGCTGGGCGGCCAGGCCTACGTGCCGGGCGTCGGCGGCACCTGGAAAGACTTGACCGACAACGTGAACTTCATGGCGTCGAACCTGACGGGCCAGGTGCGTAACATCGCGGCGGTGACGACCGCGGTGGCGCGTGGTGACTTGTCCAAGAAGATTACCGTGGACGTGAAGGGCGAGATTCTCGAACTGAAAGACACGATCAACGTCATGGTCGACCAGTTGTCCTCGTTCGCTTCCGAGGTGACGCGCGTCGCGCGTGAGGTGGGAACGGAAGGTAAACTCGGTGGACAGGCAAACGTCTCTGGTGTGGCGGGTACCTGGAAAGACTTGACCGAGAACGTCAACCAGCTGGCGGCAAACCTGACCAACCAGATGCGCGCGATTGGTGAAGTCGCAACCGCGGTGACCCGTGGTGACTTGTCGCGCTCCATTCAGGTGGAAGCGCGCGGTGAGGTGTCCTACCTGAAGGACAACATCAACGAGATGATCCGTAACCTGAAAGAGACCACGCAGAAGAACGCGCAGCAGGATTGGCTCAAGACCAACCTGGCGCGCTTCACGCGCCTGCTGCAGGGCCAGCGCGACTTGCAGGCGGTGACCAAGCTGATCCTGTCCGAGCTGGCGCCGCTGGTGTCGGCCCACCACGGCGTGTTCTACATGATGGACTCGCAGGAAACCGATGCACGCCTGCGCATGATCGCTTCCTACGGCTACCGTTCCAGCCGCAAGCTGCCGACCTCCTTCCTGCCGGGCGAAGGCCTGGTGGGCCAGTGCGCGCTGGAGAAGTCCCGCATCTGGCTGACCGACGTGCCGCGCGATTACATCGTGGTGTCCTCGGGCCTGGGCGCGGCGCCGCCGAACAACATCGTCGTGCTGCCGATCCTGTTCGAGCAGCAGGTCAAGGCGGTCATCGAGATCGCGTCGCTCGACCGCTTCACCGAAACCCACCTGTCCTTCCTCGACCAGCTGATGGAATCGATCGGCGTGGTCCTGAACACCATCGAGGCGAACAGCCGTACCGAGTCGCTGCTGACCCAGTCGCAGTCGCTGGCGCAAGAGCTGCAACAGACCAACCAGGAACTGGCCGAAAAGGCGCGCCTGCTGTCCGAGCAGAACATCGAGGTGGAACGCAAGAACCGCGAGGTGGAGCAGGCCAAGCTGGCGCTGGAAGAAAAGGCGACCCAGCTGGCGCTGTCGTCCAAATATAAATCCGAGTTCCTGGCTAACATGTCTCATGAGCTCCGCACTCCACTGAACTCGCTCCTGATCCTGGCGCAGCAGCTGTCGGATAACCCGGACGGCAACCTGTCCGGCCGCCAGGTGGAATTCGCCAAGACCATCCACGGCTCGGGTTCCGACTTGCTGACCCTGATTAACGACATTCTCGACCTGTCCAAGATCGAATCCGGTACCGTCACCCTGGACGTGTCGGAGTACCGCTTCCTGAACCTGCGCAACTACGTCGACCGCACCTTCCGCCACATGGCCGAAGCCAAGCACCTCGGCTTCCAGGTGGACCTGGCGGACAACCTGCCGACCGCCGTGATGACCGACACCACGCGCCTGCAGCAGGTCTTGAAGAACCTGCTCTCGAACGCGTTCAAGTTCACCAGCCACGGCCAGGTGGAGCTGACCATCAGCCTGGTCAACAGCGGCTGGACCGCGGACCACCCGAACCTGGTGCATGCCGACGCCGTGCTGGCCTTCTCGGTGCGCGACACCGGCGTGGGCATCCCGTCCGACAAGCTGCAGCTGATCTTCGAAGCCTTCCAGCAGGCCGACGGCTCGACCGCCCGCAAATACGGCGGCACCGGCCTTGGCCTGTCGATTTCGCGCGAACTGGCGCGCCTGCTCGGCGGCGAGATCCGCGTCGAATCGATCGTCAACGTCGGTTCGACCTTCACCCTGTATCTGCCGTACAACCGCGCCGGCTTCGTCAACTACGAACAGGCACGCCAGCCGCAACCGGCACGCCTGGCCCCGCCGCCGCAGCAGCAGATCGCCTACCAGCCATCCTCGCAACAACAGGAAGTGGCCACCGTGGACGCCATCACGGACGCCACCGTCGTCGAATACTCGTCGGTGCTGGACGATCGCGGCCTGGTGACCCCGGGCGACCCGTCGGTGCTGATCGTGGAAGACGACGAGCGCTTCGCCAAGGTGCTGCTCGACTTCGCCCGCGAAAAGAACTTCAAGGGCATCGTCACCCAGCGCGGCGACTCGGCGCTGTCGCTGGCGCGCGACTACCTGCCGTCGGCGATCCTGCTCGACATCGACCTGCCGGACATCGACGGCTTCACGGTGCTCGACCGCCTCAAGCGCGACCCGAGCACCCGCCACATCCCGGTGCACGTGATGTCCTCGCTGCGCGAGCGCGAGCGTGCGCTGCGCCAGGGCGCCATCTCTTACCTGAACAAGCCGGTCAGCCGCGAGTCGCTGCAGGAAGAATTCAAGCGCATCCAGAAATTCCTGATGGGCGGCAAACGCTCGCTGCTGGTGGTGGAAGACGACATGGCCCAGCGCGAGTCGATCGTGGCCCTGATCGGCAATACCGACATCCACATGATCACCGTGGACACCGGCGCCTCCGCACTCGAAGCGCTGGAAAGCTCGCACTTCGACTGCATGGTGCTGGACTTGACCCTGCCGGACATCTCGGGCTTCGACCTGCTGGACCGAATCGGCGCCAACGAGCGGTTGCGCGACCTGCCGGTCGTGATCTACACCGCCAAGGAGCTCTCGCGCAAGGAAGTCACGAAGCTCAAGCGCTATGCCAAGACCATCGTGATGAAGGACGCCAGATCACCGGAACGCCTGCTGGACGAGACCGCGCTGTTCCTGCACCGCTCGCAGGCCAGCCTGCCGGAGAACCAGCGCCGCATGCTGGAAGAGATCCACGCGCTCGACGGCGGCCTGGCCGGACGTAAAGTGCTGATCGTCGACGATGACCTGCGCAACATCTTCGCCCTGTCCACGCTGCTGGAGCGCCAGCAGATGCAGGTGCTGTTCGCCGAGAACGGCCGCGACGGCATCGAGGTGCTGGAAAAGGATCCGACCATCGAGATCGTCCTGATGGACATCATGATGCCGGAGATGGACGGCTACGACACGATGCGGGCGATCCGCCGCATTCCGAAGTTCCGCTCGCTGCCGATCATTACCCTGACCGCCAAGGCCATGAAGGGTGACCGCGACAAGTGCATCGCCGCCGGCGCTTCCGACTACATCACCAAGCCGGTGGATGTGGCGCAGCTGCTGTCGATGATGCGGGTTTGGCTCCACTAATGGGCGAGCTGAGCGCCTGGAGCGGATTTGCCGCCGCCCAGGCGACCGAGGAACTCGAGATCGAGCTGCTGCTGGAAGCGCTGTACCAGCGCTTCGGCGCCGATTTCCGTGGCTATGGACGCACCCGGCTGCGCGAGAAGCTGCTGCTGCTCCTGCAGCAGCGCGAGCTGGCGACCATCTCGCGGCTGCAGGAAGCCGTGCTGCACCAGGCCGGCGTGGCGATGGACGTGGTGCGCGCGCTGGCGGTGCCTTCGGCGCCACTGTTCGACCAGCCGCTCGAGACGCGCAGGCTGCGCATGGCGCTGGGCGACAGCCTGCGCCCGACCGCCCTGCCCAGGGTATGGCTGGCCGAGCCGGGCGGCGTGTGCGAGGCCTGGACGCTGGCGATCCTGCTGGCCGAGGAAAAGCTGTACGCGCGCACCGAGGTGTTCGCCACCCTGGCCAGCGAGGACCTGCTGGCCGAGGCGCGCGACGCCACGGTGCCGGCCGCGCAGTTAGAGGCCGCGCAGCGCAACTACGAGGAAAGCGGGGGCAGCGGCCGCCTGGCCGACTATTTCGAGGTATCCGGCGGCGAAGCGCGCCTGCTGGGCCGCTTGCGCGAACGCATCACCTGGGCGCAGTACAGCCTGGTGACCGACGCCTCGTTCAACGAATTCCACGCCATCATCTGCCGCCGCGCCCTGCCCGACTTCGGCCCGGTGCTGCGCCAGCGCGTGCTGCGCCTGTTCCACGACAGCCTGTCGCTGTTCGGGGTGCTGGGACTGGACCGCCCGCTGGCGCCGACGGATGTGATCGCGGGGGAATACCTGCCCTTGTTCGAGGGTGGTGGGTGGTACAAACGGATCCGGTGATGCTGTAGGGTGGGCGGGTCTCCCGCCCGCGCGTTCAAACCAAAATGGCTCCGTCGAACGGCGGTGCTACCCACATACTGGTTGAACGCGTGGGCGGAATCCGCCCACCCTACGGTCCAACGATGATTCTTATTCCCCGATACGCTCCACCATCCGGTCCCGCCACGCCTGCAAATTCGCCATCCCCTCCGCACCCGGACGGAACCGCAGCAGTCCTCGCGCAAACTCCAGCGCACAAAACGCCGTGATGTCGGCAATCGTGAACCGCTCCCCCGCCACATACGGCTGCTTGCCCAATTCCCCATCCAGCCAGCGCGCCGTCGACCGCATCTTTTGCCCCTGCGCCGCCCCGAACTCGGGAAACTGCGGCTGCTCCAGCACGGCCAGCCCCGGATGCGTATGGCGCACGCACAGCGCGATCTCCAGCATCAGATGCAGCTCCATGCGGCGGTCGGCCATCTCGATGAAGGCCCGCTCCGTCGCATCCACCCCCATCAGGTTCGGTTCCGGATACAGGCCTTCGAGATAGGTGCAGATCGCGCGCGTTTCGCTCAGCGCGCGGCCGTCGTCCAGCACCAGCACCGGCACCCGCGCCAGCGGGTTCAGGGCCAGGAATTCGCCGGCCCGATGGGCCCCGCTATTGAGGTCGACGTCGACCAGCTCGATGCCGGTAATGCCCTTGGCCGCCATGAACAGGGTGACGCGGCGCGGGTTGGGCGCGCGGGGGCTGGTGTACAGGCGCATGGGTTTCCTTGGCAGTAGAGGGCACAGGCGGCCATGATAGCCGCTTTCGCCGCCACCTTCAGGCCGGCTCGGCCAGCGCCACCAGACCCGCCAACCGGCGCTCGGCCGCGATCCAGGCGTCGATGCTGCCGGCGCAGCTGGGCGGCAGGTGCAGGCCCAGCTTGCTGCGGCGCCAGAGGATGTCGTCGGCGCAGCTGGCCCATTCCTGCCCCACCAGGTAGCGCAGCTCGGCGGCGTACAGCCCGGGCGCGACTTCTTCGCCCAGGTCGTCGAGGCAGGCGGCCCCCGCCAGCAAGGCCTCGACCCGGGTGCCGTAGGCGCGCGCCCAGCGCAGGCACAGCGCGGGCGGCAGCCAGTCGTGGCGGCGCTGGAGGGCGGCGACCCAGCGGTCGAATTCGAGCACGCCGCGGCTATCCGGCGTGCTGCCGAACAGGTCGCCGCCCGGCAGCAGCGCGTTGGCGGTCCATGCCGGCCGGGCGTTGCCCAGGACCGGGCCGATCCAGTCGACCGCCTGCTCGGCCAGCTTGCGGTAGGTCGTGATCTTGCCGCCCATGACCGACAGGAGCGGCGCGCCGGCGGTATCCTGCGCCAGCACGTAGTCGCGCGTGGCCGCGGCGGCGCTGGCCGCGTCGTCTTCGAGCAGCGGGCGCACGCCGGAATAGCTCCACACGACGTCGGAAGGCCAGACCTGGCGCCGGAAATAGCGGTTGGCCAGCTCGCACAGGTAGCTGGTCTCCGGGCTCGAGATCCCGACCTCATCCAGCTCGCCCTGGAACTCGACGTCCGTGGTGCCGATCAGGGTAAACGCGCCTTCATAGGGCATGGCGAAGACGATGCGCCCGTCCGGGTGCTGGAAGATATAGGCGTAGCTGTGGTCGAACAGGCGCGGCACCACGATGTGGCTGCCCTTGACCAGGCGCAGCCGGCGCCTGGGCGCGACGCCGGTCGCGACCTGGGCGACGCGCGCGGCCCAGGGCCCGGCGGCGTTGACCAGGCAGCGCGCCTTGACGCGGCGGCTGCTCTCGCCCTGCACCAGGGTGGCCATCCAGTGCGCCGGGTGGCGCTCGAAGCCGGTGGCACGGGTGTGGGTGAGCACGGTGGCGCCGCGTTCGCGCGCGTCGAGCGCGTTGAGCACGACCAGCCGGGCGTCGTCGACCCAGCCGTCGGAATACACGAAACCGCGCGTGAAGGCGGGTTTGAGCGGGCCGCCGGCGCGGTGCCCGACCAGGTCGACGGCGCTGGAACCGGGCAGGAATTCGCGCGGCGCCAGGCGGTCGTAGAGGAACAGGCCGGCGCGGATCAGCCAGGCGGGACGCTGGCCGACGTCGTGGGGCATGACGAAGCGCAGCGGGTGCATAATGTGGGGCGCGCTGCGTAGCAGCAGCTCGCGCTCGGCCAGGGCCTTGCGCACCAGGGCGAACTCGCGGTGCTCGAGGTAGCGCAGGCCGCCGTGGATCAGCTTGCTGGACGACGAGGAAGTATGGGCGCCGAGGTCGTCCTTGTCGCACAGGATCACCTTCATGCCGCGCCCGGCCGCATCGCGTGCAATGCCGGCGCCGTTGATGCCGCCGCCTACGACCAGCAGGTCACACTCCCATTGCTTGCCGTCATCCCTGTCGCCATTGTCCACGTCGCCTCCTGTGCGCGGGCAACCCGCCCCCAACCGGTCCAGTGTAGGAGCCCGGCCTTGGGAAGTCTTTGCTTATATCAATTATGCGCAGAATCCAGCCGCCGTGTGCGAAATTGCCACAGCCCTGGAAAAAGGACCTTGCGCATGAGCGGCGGGCCAGTGTGTAGAATTGGCGGTTTGATCACGACACAGGAAGATGCAATGGTGGAGGATGTGCGCGCCTGGGTGCGCATGCCGTCTGGTAAACGGCTGGACCTGCTCAACCCCACGCCCTTCGATTGGGACGACGCCGACCTGGCGCTGGGGCTGGCCCGTACCTATCGCTGGGGCGGGCATTCGGCCTGGCCGCTGTTATGGCCCACGATCTACTCATAACAATTCCCCCCGTAATGGCGATCCGCGACGCCTAAATGCGCGATTTTGCGTGCACTTCGCCCGCCAGCAACCGTCAACTCCACTACGATGCTACCGGCATAACAATTGCTTTTCAGAAAGTAAAGGCCGGCACAGATGAGGAGCAGGGGAAGATGATGAGTCACGCACGTATATGGGCTAGATTTAAGCTGGACGTTACCGGTAATGTGATCCGCTTACCTATAATCCTTACATTAAAAGATCAGCAGCCAGCACCACTAGAGGCGCTGCTTCGTTTCTTTTTAGTCCGGCACCACGATCGAAGTCACTCCTGGATGATCAAGTTATGCGAGATTGTGGGGCAATTGATCGACTATATCGAAGTAAATTATTTGCTTAAAAAGCCTGTTCACCTTTTCGAAGGTTTCGTGGGTGCTTTGTATAATGGAACTTTTGACGAGCATGGTGACGATCCAAGCGGACTGAGCTGGCTGCCTTCTAATTCTTCTACAATTAATCCAAAGTTTTCTCTGGAATGGCGTCGTTATGGAAAATCCGACCCGCCCCGGCGAAGCCCTTGTCCGTATATACCATCCTGTTGAAGGACAGGCACCCGCAACTCCCAAAGTTAACGGCCGTCGCGCTCCCAATCGCCAAGCCTATCTACGCACTTTCTTCCCTTTATGAAAAACGTACCGCCCCTTTGAGCGAAACAGTCACAAGAGTTGAATTATTGCTTGAGCAGGAATTGGCGGCTTTACGAGACGCGCTCAGCTTGGAGACAATGCAAAGACATGGCTGGACCACTAATACAGAGAACGGCGCAGTCAGCAAAGGCCCTTTCACTGTCTTTAAGCCGGGCTTCGCGACAGCTATCAGTAAAATTCTGCGAACATTTAAGTCAGAATGAAGAATTTATTACGACCATTACAAAGGACCATTGAGTGCTCGCAGGAGAAATCGTTTCGTTCACTAGCTAGGCTTTCGCGATCGTCGAGCTGCAAGCTTATTGAAATCACGTCATCACGGCGCAGAACATACTATAGGTCGGCCGTACCGCGAGCGACTCTCCATAAACAACCTTATATGGCGACCTTTGGTGAAGAAGGTTTTGCCATATGCCTCAGTTCTTCGAAACGCTGCAAAAACAATAAGTATGCCTTATCGGGCCCCACTGGAACGATTTTAGATGAATGGGGGTTGGGAAGGTGCCCCCACTCTAGCCATGCCGGGGGCAGCAAATCCCGCAATTCTGTCGCCATTGAGACAAGATCGGCATTTTTTATTAATGGATGGTCGTCATCGAAGCCGAAACGGCGACGTAATGCGTTCTTCACTGGCTCAATATGCGATTTGACGTATTCACGCCCCAACATCACCTTCACAGGAGATGGCCAATCGCCTAGGAACTCTTCACAATCGTGTAGCAGCGCAGCATAAGCAAGGGATTCCGGAACAAGACGAGAGACCATAACTGAGTGCTCGGCAACTGAATACCAAGGCCTTGCAGCGCCGCCCCACCGAGGTTGCGAGGATAGACATAGGGCGATGTCAGAAATCGGCAATCCAGTGGCGTCCGGAGCTTGCAAATCAAGTACGTACCCCGATGGTAGCAAAATTGACGTACGTCCATCTGGTTTATCTAATAGGTCAAGTTGCATTGTGTAATGTTACTGTGTCAGTAGTGGTATCGCTCTGTATCCAGCAGAAAAGCTGTGCCTGATGCCTTGTGGAGTCCAAGTTCTGTCGTCATCCTACATAGCCATAGTATCGTCGAACTGAAAAGTTTGGTGTGAGACGATAGAAATCGTCTGGAAGGCCCTTTGGTCTAGAAGGGTTGCCCGCAGGGTCACCGCCGATACGGGAACGCCACCTGCATGTTCTGGCCAGTAGCGGCTCGCCGCGGTCGACACGGGTGGTCCAAGCGGTTGGCGAGCGATACTGCCAGTCGCAGCCAGTCGCCGCGTCCGCTCGTAGGGTGGATACTACCAGGCTGCTTATCGCGGGACTTGAACGGCGTGCCGCCGGTAGTGGACATATCGTCTTGGCTGATGAGGTGGAATACGGATTGCAACCGCACCGGCTTATTCGTTTCCTGGGATCGCTCGGGGCAAAGGATGCGCTCCCTCCTTTGCAGGCATTCCTAACGATCCACTCCCCTGTCGCACTTCAGGAGCTCCGGGGCAACCAGTTGTTCGTCGTGCGCGAGATTGACGGCCAACACGATGTGCGGGCCGTTGGGACCGCGAATGACATCCAGGGCACGATCAGGTGCTTCCCTGAAGCGTTCCTAGCGCGATCTGTGATCGCGTGCGAAGGTGCGAGCGAGATTGGCTTCATTCGTGGTATCGACCAGCTCCGCACGGAGTTCGGACAGCCATCGTTGAGTGCACTCGGCGTCGCCACATTCGACTGCGGCGGCCGCACAGCGGATACCCCGTATGAACGCGCATCTGTTTTGCAGCGACTCGGCTATCGGGCGATGGTGTTTCGAGACAACGATAAGCCCCCTACCGCGGCCATTGAGGATGCTTTCCTCCTGAACGGGGGCTCGGTCCTTACCTGGCCTGAAGGTCGCGCGCTCGAAGATGAGTTATTTTCAAGTCTTCCTGTCTCCGCGTGTGTCGCGCTGATTACCTACGCGGTGGAACTCCACGGCGAAAAAGTCGAGGAACAAGTCCGGACCATATTGCGGAACGACCTGAATCTGGCCGCAGTGTGGGCGGAAGCCCAAGCAGGTAATCTGTCGCCGCTAACGAGATCTTTGCTTGGGCGAGCGGCACGAACGCGCAAGAATGGGTGGTTCAAATCAATCAGCTGGATGGAACACGTGAGCCGTCATATCGTTTGTCCGGTGTGGGAGCAATGCGCCCCTGATATCCAGGCGCGCATCAGCAATGTCTTCGCTTGGGCTGCGCATGGATAAGGCGGGAGTAAACCTGCTGTCCGTCGTCCGCGGTTCAATTACGGCGCCTGCTGACTGCGGAAAAACCGAACTGATTAAGACAGCGTTATGTAACCACCATGCACGTAAGCCTGTCCTGATCCTGACACATACGAATGCTGGAGTCGCCGCCTTGCGTGCCCGGCTCGAACTGTCGCGGGTCTCGTCTGCAGCCTACCGCTTGGCGACCATTGATGGATGGGCCATGCGAATCATCGGAAAGTTTCCGACTCGTAGCGGCCATGACGCCAGCATCCTTCTGCTGGACACGCCGTGGCAGGACTACCCTGCAATCCGCGACGCTGCTTGGCGACTTCTTCGGTCCGGCCATCTCGACGATGTCCTAGTGTCGAGGTACTCGCATGTCATCGTTGACGAGTATCAGGACTGCTCCCTGTCGCAACACTACATCGTCGAGGGCCTCGCCCGTCTGCTCCCGACCTGCGTGCTTGGTGATCCGCTGCAGGCGATTTTTGACTTTGGCGGCGAACTGGTTCACTGGGAGCGTGACGTCTTGACGTCCTTTCCGTCCATGGGCACGCTGGGAACGCCCTGGCGGTGGCGTAATGCGAACGCGGAAGAGTTTGGAAATTGGCTCCTTCAGATCCGGGCGGCCTTGATAGCCGGAGAGCCAGTCGACTTACGGCATGCGCCGCCTCATGTGCGTTGGGTGCAGACCGGATCAGCAGATGACCATAGGGTGCGGCTGTCTGCCGCTCAAACGGCGTCACCTGTTCCCCAAGGGCGCGTTCTTGTCATCGGCGACGCAAGAAATCCACGCGGCCAACGAGAGCTTGCCAGTCAAACTCCTGGCGCCATCACCGTCGAAGCTGTAGATCTCGGGGATCTGATGAGCTTCAGCAGGAGTTTTGCACTTAATAGCCCGCAGGTGTTCGACACCTTGATCAATTTCGCCGGATCCGTGATGACAAACCTCGGTGCTGCCGAAATCCGCCGGCGCTTCGATGCGCTGCGCCGCGGTACAGCGCGAAATGCACCGACACCCACCGAGCAAGAATCGCTCGATTTCGCTTCGACACCTTCGTTTGTGCGGGCCGCAAAGGTTCTTGAGGCATGGTGCGCCGAGCCCAATGTTCGCTCGCATCGCCCCGCGATATTTTACGCTGCCCTCAAGGCGCTGCGCCTCGCTGGGTCTGGGACATGCGACCTGCGGCAGGCTGTTGTTCGGACGCGCGAAGAAAGCAGGTTCAAGGGACGACCGTTACCACGAAGGGCCGTCGGAAGCACCCTTCTCCTCAAGGGGCTGGAGGCGGAGGTCGCCGTGATTTGGGATGCGACGACGTTAAATGCTGCCAATTTGTATGTGGCGATGACACGTGGGTCGATGGGCCTGGTCGTGTGCAGTCCGACCCCTATCCTGAATTCACCACGCGCTTAGCGCGTAGCCGATTTCGACATGCATCTGCATGCGCAAAAACTGGTGCATTGCAAGAAATAGAGTGATTAAGCGAGATAACCATTACGTTCCACATAGTTACCTGAAGCGCTGGGCGGATGACGAAGGCGAGGTCTGGTCGTACCGGATCCTGGTGCCACACGTGAAATCGAGTCTGTGGAAAGTGCACTCGCCAAAGAGCCTTGGATATCACCTGCACCTCTACACGCATATGGCCGCGAGCGGGGAAAGTGACGAGATCGAGCGGTGGTTCGATACTGCGTTCGAATCCCCTGCGGGGCGTTCTCTTCAACGCGCGGTAACCGATCGAAGGCTAAGTTCTGAAGACTGGAGGCTGCTGGTCCGTTTTTTGGCTGCACAGGATGTTCGGACCCCTGCCCGACTGATCAAACGGCTGCGGGACTGGCAAGAGAACTTGCAGCCTCTCGTCAGCGAGATTGCAAGGGACGCAGTTCAAGAACTCGAGGAGGCAAAACGCTCTGGAATCCCACTCGTTGTCGGAGAACCGGAAGCCGGTGAGGCGCTGTTCCCGGTGCGTACGTTGGTCGAGATCCAACCCGGACAAGAGTCTGGCCTTCTTCGTGTCGAAGCGTCCGTGGGCCGTAGCCTCTGGCTATGGAGCCTCAGGCACTTGCTAACCAAGACGCTCAACGTCCTTCATAAGCATCGGTGGACGATTCTTCGCAGTCCACCTGGGATCGAATGGCTCAATAGCGACAACCCTGTCGTGCGGCTGAACCATCATAGCGGCCAACGTTATGATGTCGGTGGTGGATGGAACAGTCCCGGTACAGAAATCTTCATGCAATTAAGTCCGACCCACCTTTTGTTCACGCACATCGGGCCTGAACCACCGTTGCTACGTGGGACGACGGTGTCGGTCGATTTTGCGATGCAAATACAAAAATTCACGGTCGAGCATGCGTATCGCTATGTCTTCGGGCGTTCCGCTGACGTCCATGCGGCCCTGTGGCGGCCGCGTATCGTCGATCGGCAGGGATTCCATGCTGAGGCCGAGCAATGGAAGTCATGGAACGGTGTTCAATCCGAAGCAGAGCGCGAAATTTTTGGAGGACGAGAAGTGTAGGCCGCTGATGCACTCCATTTCGCAAAAACTCAGCTCTTGACCTTCCCACCGTTGGAAGCCGTATGCTTCTTCTCACATTTTAAACAAGGAGGTTTGCATGGATTTCCACATTGAAAACATGACCTGCGGTTGTTGTGCGCGCGGCGTCACGAGGGCTATTCAATCGGTTGACGCGAATGCACAGGTAACCGCTGATCCGCCGAAGCGTACCGTGCAAGTTGTGGCCTCTGCTACACGCGCTCAGATCGAGCACGCTCTGACCGAAGCAGGTTTTCCGCCACAGGCTTTATAACGTCCCTGCCCCGGCCGAGGTGGACGTCCGGCAATACGGACCTCATCCTCGGCGGGGGCCTGTTGTGGCGTTCGCTAAAAGCCGCGGTTCCCAAGCCATGCAACCGGGAGCCCGGTTCCAGTTACTTTCCAGCTGATGCCATGCTGCGGAAGACGGACGTCATGCCTGGTTGCAGCTGAGATTTCGCATCACCCTCGTCAGGATGTTCGAGCTTAGCCAAGATCGGACAATCCGGTCTCTCATCACCTGCGCAACAGCTGACCAGCTGCTGCAAGGTGTCCTCCATTTCCCGTAGACTTTCAATCCGCTTTTCAAGCTCGACAATGTGGGCCTGCGCCAAACGTTTGACGTCGGCGCTTTGCCATGCGTGATCGCTCCACAAGCTGAGCAATTCCCCACTCTCCGCCACCGAAAACCCGAGATCCCTCGCACGACGAATGAAACCCAGGCGGTGCACATAGTTCCGTGTATATGCACGGTAGCCGACTCGGTGCGGGCCGTAGGTGGGATCAGTCCGGTGTCCTCGTAGCAGCCCGGGTGTCCATCGCGCAAGTAAGGTGCCGGTAGCCCGCAGACATGAACTGTTCAGGATACTGGCGCGAGCACAAACCGCAATTGTACCGTGATGTCGTCGTCCGTCCGGTGCACTTCGAAGCCCAACTTGCACACCAGCGAGAGCAAAGGACGATTTTCCGCCAAGGTCTCGCCGACGATTTCATAGGTTCCCCGCTCGCGGCAGTAGGCGATCAGCTTGTTCATCAGTATCCGGCCAAGGCCGCGTCCCTTCAGGTCGGAGCGCACGATAACGGCAAACTCTGCTTTCACATTGTCGGGATCTGTGACGACGCGCGCCACCCCCAGCGTTTCCGGCGTCCCCTCCGGCGTGAGCTGGGTGATGATGAATGCCATCTCACGGTCATAGTCAATCTGTGTAAAGCGGGCAAGTTGCGACGGCTGCAACTCGCGCATTCCTATGAACATGCGATAACGTACATCCTCCGGCGTGAGCGCATTGAAAAACGCGACGTGGGCAGCGCCGTCTTCCGGCCGTATCGGCCGCAGTGTCACGACCGCCCCGCCCCATGCGATTTGCTCTTCCAGTTCCTGGGGATAAGGGCGAATGGCGAAGCGAAGCATGGGGTCTGCGCCCTGGCCGAAGGCGGCAACGCGCATGCGTGCATCGAGCGCAATGACCCCTGCGCCGTCGGCCAGCAGAGGATTGATGTCGAGCTCGGTAATCTCGGGGATATCGGTGACCAGCTGTGCCACTCGAATCATGGCGCGGCAGATCGCATCGATATCGGCGGGAGGGCGGTTGCGATAGCCAGCCAGCAGTTTCGACACACGGGTACGGGAGACCATTTCGCGCGCCAGCACCCTATTCAGGGGCGGCAAACCGATAGCGTGGTCGTCCATGATTTCCACGGCGATGCCGCCCTGCCCAAACAGGATCACCGGACCAAACACCGGATCCGTCGTGACGCCCACGATCAGCTCGTGCGCTTGAGGGCGCCGCGCCATGGCCTGGACTGAAAATCCCTGCAGGCGTGCCCCCGGCTGGAAGTTTGAGAGCCGCGCATGCATGGCATGCGCCGCTGTGCGCACCGCGGCCGGGGTCTCCAGGTCGAGCACAACCCCGCCGACATCCGATTTGTGATTAATGTCCGGAGACAGGATCTTGATCGCCACCGGGAAGCCGATTTCCTGTGCGCCCAGCACTGCCTCGTCCACGGTGAGCGCAATCCGGGTTTCCACCACCGGGATGCCGTATGCTGCCAGCACTTGCTTGGCCTCCGGCTCTGACAGCATCTGGCGCCCGGCTGCAATTGCACTGCGCGCCACCCCCTGCGCCCTCGCCCGGTCGACGGGGGCGTCGTCCGGGGCCGAAGACGGCGCCTCCATTAATAAACGCTGATTGCGCCCGAAATGGACGATCTGCAGGAAAGCATGAACCGCATCCTCCGGCGTATCGAAAGTAGGAATGCCGGCATCGGAAAATATGCGGCGCGCCTGCGCCACGCCGTCACCGCCCAGCCAGCAGGTGAGAATATTGCGCGACGCCGCGCGCGCAAGTGGGACCAGCGCAGTGGCAATCTCGACACTGGAGACGATGGCCGTGGGCGCGTGGATGAAGAGGATTGCATCCGAGCCCGTGTCCTGGAGCAGGACCTCGAGCGCACCGGCGTAACGGCTCGCCGGCGCATCGCCGATGATATCGACCGGACTGGCATGTGACCACGTGGCGGGCAGCAGCTCGTCGAGCCGGGCTAGCGTGACGGGCGACAAGCTTGCCAGGCTGCCGCCACTGCAAACGAGCTCATCGGTCGCCATGACGCCGGGTCCGCCGCCGTTGGTCAGGATGGCCAGACGTTCGCCGTGCAGCGGATGCGCACGCGCCAGGGTTTCCACTGCGCCGAACAGGTCTTCGGTGGAAAAGACGCGCAACATGCCCGCACGCGCGATCGCTGCACCGTAGACATCGTCGGCACCGGCCAGCGCGCCGGTATGCGAGGCGGCGGCCCTGGCCCCCTCCGGCGCACGGCCTGACTTTAGGATGAGCGTCGGTTTGCTACGGGCCGCCGCGCGCGCAGCCGACATGAACTTGCGCGCGTGCTTCAAGTCTTCCATATACATCAGGATGGCGTCGGTGGCGGGGTCGCTAGCGAGGTGATCGACGACGTCGCCGAAATCGACATCGGCACTGTCGCCCAGCGATATGAATTTGGAAAAGCCGATGCCGCGCGACCGGGCCCAGTCCAGCACACCGGTCACCAGCGCGCCGGACTGCGACACGAACGCGATCCGGCCCGGCAGCGCACCGGTGTGCGCGAAGCTCGCATTGAGGCCAATCCCGGGCACGAGCAGGCCGACGCAGTTCGGCCCAAGCAGGCGCAGCAGGTAGGGTTTGGCTGCATCGAGGGCGGCCTGCTGCAAGGTCCGCCCTGAAGCATCGCGCAGAGCGCCAAGGCCGGCAGTGAGGATGATCGCGGCGCGCGTTCCGGCCGCACCGAGTTCGGCAATAATCCCAGGCACCGTGGCCGGGGGGGTGCAGATGATCGCCAGGTCGGGCGCTTCGTCCAGCATGGCGACGCTGGGGTAGGTCCTGCGGCCGGCCAGCGCATCGTGCCTGGGGTTGACGGGGTAAATCGCGCCTTGGAAACCGCCTTCGACCAGGTTGCGCAACACGGTCGCACCCACGCTGTGGGGCTTATCGGATGCACCGATGACCGCTACCGAACGCGGGGAAAACAAGTATTCGAGATTCCGTACGCTCATGGCAGCCTTTGATAGAAGGTAGGTATGTTGGCCGAGCGGAGGCTTACATCGTGATTGCGACTTTCAAGACGCCGTCGCGCTGGTTCGCAAACAAGTCGTAAGCCTCTTCGATCTGATCGAGCTTGAAGCGATGGGTCACCATCGGCTCCAGGTCGACCCGCCCTGAGGCCACGACATTCATAAGCCGGCGCATGCGCTCCTTGCCCCCCGGGCAAAGCGTGGTGACGATACGATGGTCGCCCAGGCCGGCGGCGAATGCGTCGAGAGGCAAGGACAGCTTTCCCGAATAGACGCCAAGGCTCGACAGCGTGCCGCCGGGTTTTAGCGCCCGCAGGCAGCTCTCGAACGTTTGCTGGGTACCTAGCGCCTCTATGGCGACATCCACGCCCCGCCCGCCCGTCAAGCGCATGATCTCGGTCAGCGGGTCGACCTTGGTATAGTCGATTACGACATCAGCACCAAGCCGTTTCGATACCTCCAGGCGTGCTTCGATCCCATCAACCGCAATGATTAGGCTGGCGCCCCTGAGTTTGGCGCCGGCAGTTGCACACAGACCAATCGGCCCCTGCGCGAAGACGACAACGGTATCGCCGATGCGGATGCCACCGCTCTCTGCTCCCCCAAACCCGGTACTCATGATATCCGGGCACATCAACACCTGTTCGTCAGTGAGCCCGTCCGGGATGCTTTCGAGGTTTGCCATCGCATGGGGTACAAGCAGGTATTCCGCTTGCGATCCGTCGATCGTGTTGCCGAAGCGCCAGCCCCCCGCCGCCTTGCCTCCGCATTGCGCTTGATGGCCATCGAGACAGGGGCTGCACTGCCCACACGGCGTAATGGCACCGACTACCACCCGCTGTCCGATGTCGTAGCCCGTGACGCCTGCACCAAGCGCCGCGATCACGCCGACAGGCTCATGACCGATGGTCAGGCCTTCCTGGACAGGGTAATCGCCCTTGAGGATGTGGATATCGGTTCCACAAATCGTGGTGGTCGTGATTTTTACGACAGCTTCTCCTGGCCCGGCAGTCGGAACAGGCTTTTGTGCCAGCTGTATTTTTCCTGGCTTGAGAAAGACCGCTGCTTTCATGGTACGCATGGCATTCCTTGTAAATTTTCGCGGACGGCAGGGCGGCGGCTCGGGGGGGGGGGCGGCAAGCGGTCGGGAGAAGACACAGCGTGGGCTGCGATTGCTCTGGCACGGTCAAGCTGGCCAATCGCTTTACGTTGCGAAGGCGAGCCGGGAAGATAGGCGCGAGTTGCTACGCGGATGCGGCAATCCTAAACGGCTTGTGCAAACAGTTGACACTATGCGCCTTTTTATCAGGAGCACAGAGGAAATTAGCAAAATACTTAAAATCAATGCCTTGGCGAAATGATAGTGTCCGCAAATGCCGCCCGCATCGTTGAACTCCCGGCGGTGCTAGAAAACAAGACAAAAGGCCCGACCATAAGCAAGTCGGAATGCTGTTCCAATCGTAGCTCAGCCATTTGCCCATGCCGCTCAGAAAAACATGCCTTTGAGCGCATTCGTGCATGGTACTCAGACCGATACCTGTAATCTAGGACTATGGGGCCCTCCCACACGCTGCTTTTCGGCCCCCGCCTTCGGATCGGGCGTTGGTCCGAACGCTGGAGTGTACGAATCGAAAGTGCATATATCTCACGTTCTTATCGTCACCGACGACGACCAGGCTCAGGTGTTGGTCGCCACGCTTGCAGAGGCCTCAGGTGGACCGTTCGTTACGGAATGCGAAACCGTGCTCTCAGCGGCACTGGACCGTATCGCCAAAGGAGGTGTCGATATCATCCTGGCCAAACTTGATTTACCTGATACCAGTGGTATCGTGCTGTTCGATCAGTTGTTCGCGCGGGCAAGTCATGTACCGATCATGACGCTGGCCGAGCGCGACGGAGGGACTCTCGCCCGGGAAGCAGTACAGCGGGGTGCTCAAGGGTACCTGTCCAGGGGCATTATTCGAGTTCCTTGGTTCCGCAGGCACTGCGCACTTTCATCGAGCGCAAAGCCGTCGAGGAAGATCTGAACAGGGCGACCAGCTTGGGCTCGAAGCTCGACAAGCGGTCGCGCGGGATGTCCAGATCGAGTTCCCCGCCTGACGTCAGCACCTTCTTCGGGCTCGTGCCATTTCGATGGTTTCTGCCGCGCTCGCCTTCGCTGGCAAGGTGATGGGTCAACTAGGCAGACAGCATGCGCTCGGCCAGCATCATCTTCAACTGTCCGGCCAGGCCGGATTCGCCATGGATCGATTCAGCGTCCTTGTTCTAGCTCGACTGGGAATGGATACGCTGCTTTCTGCTTTCTGCTTCTTCGGCTTCTTGGTGGTCATTTCGTCGGTGATGGAACAATCCTTTCGGCATTATTTCATGACCCCGTTCCACACAGAAAATCTGACAGGCGCCAAGCCTGGAACCCGCCCCCCGGGCGATATGTACTTGAGCGTTAGGGCTGCGCAGGCAAGCTCGTGGATCGCTGCCACGACCGCGTATTAGGCTCGGTAGCGATGGCACTCAGCCAGACCTGGAACACCCGCACTCAGCGAGGCGCTGCCCGGCTCACTAGCTTGCGCAGCTCGCTGGACCACAGGACGATACTGGCCATCGCCGCGCACGCCAGCCACTGATCGAAGTCCAGCGGAACCGTGCCGAACGCAGTGTTGAGAAACCCAAGGTGGACCACACAGATCTGCAGGACAAATGACAAGGCAACCGCTCCCCACAACCACCGGTTCGCAAACAGATGGCGGAAGGCACTTTCGGTGTGCGATCGAGCGTTAAAGCAGTTATATAACTGTGCGAATACAAGCACTGTAAAGCCAGCGGTACGGGCACTATCGATATCCCGCGTCCCTTCGATCAGCCCGCCGGGCAGATATATATCTATCGTCAAAAGCGTGACAAGCGCCATGACAAGGCCCGTCTGGAGCACGCTTATCCACATGATCGCGTCAACCACCCTATCGCTCAGCAGCCGGGGTTTGCGTGCCATGACGTCATCGGTCTGCGGGTCGACGCCCATGGCCAGAGCAGGGCCTGCATCGGTTAACAGATTAATCCACAGGATCTGGGTTGCCAGCAGGGGAAGTGCTACCGTTCCCCCTGCGTCAGCAAGGCCGATAACCCCACCAAACACCAAGCCCAGAAAAACCGTCAAGACCTCACCCATGTTCGAAGACAGCAGGTAACGGAGGAATTTCCTGATGTTGTCGAAAATCCCCCGTCCTTCGCGTACTGCGTGGACGATGGTCGCAAAATTGTCATCGGCCAGGATCATCTTTGCGGCTTCCTTGGTGACCTCTGTGCCGGTCACGCCCATTGCGATCCCAATGTCCGCCGACTTCAGCGCCGGGGCGTCGTTGACTCCGTCGCCGGTCATCGCCACCACATTGCCATTAGCCTGGAGTGCATCGACGATCCGCAACTTGTGTTGCGGCGCTACCCGCGCGTAAACAGATATATCGCGTACCGCCTCGGCGAAACTAACATCGTCTAGCTTGTCGATATCGAGACCCGTCAGCACCGGAGCGCCGGCTTCGACGATGCCGAGATCAGCGGCAATCCGGCCAGCCGTGCGCGGATGGTCGCCAGTAATCATCACGGTTCGGATGCCGGCTCGACGAGCCTCCCGAATGGCCTGGCCTGCTTCTTCGCGGGCCGGATCGATGATGCCGGCCGTACCGACGAAGATAAGCTCCTGCTCGAGAAGTTCGTCGGAAGCGCTGTCTTCGCCTGATACGAGTGGCCTGTAAGCCACTGCCAGCGTGCGCAGCGCGGCATCGGAAAGCGTATCGACGTCGGCCAGAATGCGCTTGCGCAAATCGTCGTCAAGTTGAACCACGTCAGCGCCGATCCTCATCCTGGTGCACCGATGCAGCAGTACATCGGGGGCACCCTTGGTCACTACAACGAGCTCATCATTATGTTCATGGTCCACTTCGAGGCTGGACATCATTTTTCGCTCGGATGAGAACGGGATTTCTCTGATACGCGAAAAGCGGCATTGACGCCGCCCGGCAACACCCAGCTTTCGCTCGGCGACGAGGAACGCGGCTTCGGTCGGGTCGCCCTGTATTTCCCATTTCCCCTGCCCCGTCTCTTGTAGCTGCGCGTTGCTTGCAAGACTTCCGCCGCTGAGAAGAACGATATTTTCCGCCAACAGTGGTCCAATGCCCAGAGCCACTCCCTCGTCCTCCACTTTGCCTTCTGGAGCGTAGCCGACACCGGTGACGTAAGTGGTGCCCGAAGCCGTTATGATGCGCTCGATGGTCATCTCGGAGCGTGTCAGGGTGCCGGTCTTGTCAGAAGCGATGACGGTTGCGGACCCCAGCGTTTCTACAGATGACAGCTTTTTGACTATGGCGTTATGGGCTGCCATCCGCCGCACCCCCATCGCCAGTACGACAGACAAGGTTGCCGGAAGCCCTTCCGGAACCGCTGCGACAGCAAGGGAGACGCCTATTAACAAAGCATTAACAACGTCGCTGCTCGTTCTGATATCGGACAGCAACAGAATGGTCCCGACCACAATCAGGGCGATTACGACAACCGCCATGCCGAGCATACGACCGATCCGAGCGATCTCTTTCTGCAAGGGTGTGAGCTCTTCCTTCGTGGCGTCAAGCATTCCGGCGATCGAGCCCATTTGTGTTGCCATGCCGGTCGCGGTGACGATAGCGCGACCGGTTCCCTGGACGACTGCCGTGCCTTTGAAGACCATATTCACCTGGTCCGCAATCGAAACCGGGCCGGGTAGTGTCGACTGGTCTTTGAGCACGGCTTCGCTTTCGCCGGTGAGCGATGCTTCCTGGACTCGCAAGGACGCAGTGCCAACGAGGCGCGCATCGGCGCCTACTGCATCTCCCTCCCCCAGCAAGAGCAGGTCGCCGCGCACGAGTTGGGCACTGGGTACGCGAATCACCTTTCCCTCTCGAATTACCGAAGACGAAACGGCGGTCATCCGCCCCAGCGCCGCAACCGCATTCTCGGCCTTCGCTTCCTGTACATAACCTAGGATGCCGTTTAGGAGCACGATGACCCCGATGACACCCGCGTCGATGGGCCACCCTACCGCACCTTCAATGAGCCAGGCTGACAGTGAAATTGCCACTGCGGCTAGCAACAGGTAGACCAGCGGATCCTGGAAATGCGACATGAACCGTCGCCAGAGCGGCTGGCGTGGTGCGGCGCGCAACTCGTTGGGCCCCTCCTCCGCCAGTCGACGTTTAACCGCGTCTGATGTCAGGCCGTTTTTAAGATCAGTGTTGAGTGCATTGACAACGTCATCGATCTCTTGAAGAGAAAAATCTTCGATTGTGTTTGGAATATGCATCTCTCGTCCAGATAGGCGCTTCGTGGGCTGGAACATCAAACTGAACCGCCCCGGCTTTCGTGGAGGCCGGTTAGTGTGAGTCAGACCGGGACGGCTTGACTGCTCAGTTGCTTGTAATAGTTTGCCTCAGCTTCGGCTGGCGGTATATAGCCGAGCGGTTCCAGGAGGCGGTGGTGGTTGAACCAGGAAACCCATTCCAAGGTGGCCAGCTCGACGGCCTCACGCGTTTTCCAAGGAGCGCGGCGGTAGATCAGCTCAGCTTTGTAGAGCCCGTTGATGGTTTCGGCCAGGGCATTGTCGTAGCTGTCGCCCTTACTGCCCACAGACGGCTCGATGCCAGCTTCCGCCAGGCGCTCACTGTACTTTATCGATACGTATTGCGAGCCCTGTCGCTATGGTGGACCAGCTCGTTTCGTTCCGGCTGACGTGAGTACAGCGCCTGTTCCAAGGCATCGAGCACGAAGTCGGTCCGGATCGAGCTGCTCACGCGCCAGCCGGCGATTGTCCTGGAGAAGACGTCGATGACGAAGGCCGCGTGCACGAAACCCTGCCAGGTCGATACATAGGTGAAATCGCTGACCCATAGCTGGTTCGGTCGTTGGCCGTGAACTGGCGGTTAACGCGTTCCAGCGGGCATGGTGCCTTCGCATCGGCTACCGTCGTGCGCACGACCTTGACTTGCATGACGCCACGCAGGCCGGCCTTGCGCATCAAACGCTCCACCGTGCAGCGGGCAACGTCAATTCCCTCACGTCGCAGTTGGCGCCACACCTTGTCGGCTCCATAGGCCTGCAGGTTCGCCTGCCAGACCCGCTCGATGTCGACGCTCAGAACGTCGTCGCGCTGGACACGGGCACAGCGCAATGCCGGATTACGCTGCTGCGCCGCGTGGCGCCAGTAGCCCGACGGTGCGACCTGCATCACCTTGCAGATCGGCTCGACACCGTAGGCACGGCGGTACCGGTCGATAAAAGCCCTTACGGCTTGAAGTGGCGGCCGAGCTCCGCCTGGGCGAAAAACGCACTCGCCAGGCGCAGGATCTCGTTCGCCTTGCGCAGCTCGCGCACCTCTCACTCGAACGCCTTGACGCGCTCCTCTTCGGCAGTGGTCGGTCCTGGACGCTGGTCGGTATCGCGCTCCTGCTGGCGTACCCAGCGACGCAACGTCTCCGGCGTGCCGCCGATCTTGGCCGCGATCGACGTGATTGCTGCCCACTGCGACTCGTACTGGCTGCCGGCCTCGCTGACCATGCGTACGGCGCGCTCGATGACTTCTGGGGAATACTTGGGTTGCTTTTTCATAGCTCCATTTTCTCAAAGAATGGAGCCTCTACAAAACCCAGGGCGATTCAAAACTGTGCAAGTGTTTGGAACCGGCACGGCGGTTCACCAAAGGAAGGGCGAAGGTTGGGCGATCGTTCACGTGCACTGGTCTTCCAGGAAAGCGAAGTAATCGCGCTTAGCAGTGCGCTCACATCTCGAGATACTAGGGGCGATTTAGGCACCCGGTAGTCCTCGCTAGTCTACAAATTTCTATCGTCCTTGAGCCGCAATTCTCCGGTGTTCGGCCGCTAGCGCGCGCGCCTCTTGTGCAGCCGCCAGAAATTGATCACGCATACGGTTGCAATGGGCGCTCATCCCTCCCATTGCCTTTCGGACCAGCGTAGGCGTTTGCCATTCGACTGTGCCAGGAAGCCTCGGCGTCATAGCTCACAGCCTTCTGAGTAAAGAAAGCGGCGATTCTCTCGTGGTCAGCCGACGTTGACGCACTTGCAATGGCTTCCGGAATTTCATTGCTAGTCGGGGCAACAGTTGTGCAAGCGACGAGGCTTATAAGCGAAAACGCTGCAAAAATTAATCGAATTCCCATAATAGTTTCCCTTTAGGTTTGTCTCATGGAACGTAACTCCTACCGTCAGGTTGCCGAGTGCAGATAAGCGCCGCCATCCTAAACCGCTTCACGCGGTTGGGCACCTACGACCATTGTCACGCCGCAATTCCGTCTTGGGTTGAGGACATCACGTGCTCAGCTGATGTGCGCAACAAAGTCCAATCGCGCAATGCAGAGCGGACGCACCAAACCAGTCCGATCCACGCAGAGCCAATGCTGCTGGATTTCGGTGGTCGGATAAATTCCGTGTTCAAAAGACGAAACTGGAGTCAAACGACAATTGCACCGACCCCTAAAAACTGATCAGCCTTTGTGATCTCCGTGCAATATTGGCTCAAGCCGCGACAGTTCATTGCCGATCATAATGATCCGCTGACCATCTTTGGTCTCCATAACCTGCCCTTTTTTCATACTAATTACTCTCCCGTGCTTATCCTCCATTGCCATCTTGCCATCTTTAAAAATGTAGACGGTCGAGCCATCCTTAAGTTCGAACGATTTTTCGACTTTGCTAGTATCGACTGCATGAGCTGACAAGGCGATGATAGCACTGGCCACAATCACTACGCATTTCTTGATCATTTTTACCTCCGGTCAACTTAAAGTTAAATAACCCTAGAGCATACGAGAAACTGCACCCTAATAATACGCCGTTTTGGATCTGATGTTGGCTAATTCCGTAATTCAGTTCACGCATCCTCGTCATTTCGTTCGCGGTCATCGTTGTAGCTACAGTCTTACACTCGACCTCACAACCACTACCTTCATGAGAACTGTCTTTTATAGCGAATAATAATGTAAATGCGGTCCGCGGTAGGACTCGTTTTCCTTTTCGCAGCATAGTATCTGCCGTCCCTATCTTCGGAGGCACATCAGACCGCTATTTACCTGACTTGACCAAGTCCTGATCAGCTCACGGTACGCCTCGCCAACTGGCCTGATCTTGCGCTCGAGGTCGAACAGCCCATAACGATTCACGTTGCCGTTATTGGTGGTCAATAAGCTATCCCAATCGACCTGGTCTATCAAGCTATACCAGGTAAATCCAACGATTGGAACGCCATCATTTTTCAGCCTGACAACGTTGGACCACTGCTGTTCGAGCCAGATACGCGCGTCTTTCTCGCCTCGTCCGGCCTCGCGATTGTTCGTTTCTGTGTGCATCACTGGTAGCCGATAGCGGTCATAATACTGTTTGGTTATGACATAATATCCAAACATTTCGCAACCAAACGTGCTTCCGTCCGGGTAAACGATATGCTCATTGGTGGCATAGTAGTCGTTGCCCATGATGCATACCGATTTTACATTTCGGTCGAGAAAGAAATGATATTCGGCGCGCGACATGCCATTATCCAGCAGGTACTCATACATGGTTGCACACACGTTGTAACCATAATTCAAGTCGAGTGCTAGGAATCGCAACTCATTCAAGTGTGCGGCGGTTTTCATCGCCGCCGGTTCGGCTGCATGGAAATACTCGGACGATTCGGATTGAATGAACTTGCCGTACGGTTGGACATTCTGGATCGCTTCAGTCGCTAAAATATTCGCTTTAACCAAATGCTTTGTGGCGGTAACAAAAGACGCGTCTGACCGCAGACATTCGTTCCACAAGCCGAGACGCGCGGAAAAGTTGGCGGCGACATACATTTCGTTGACCGGCGTATACAACGTCACCCAAGGGAAGCGTCGGGCGAATGCCTCTGCATACTCGGCAAATAATACAGGGAAGTCAGGGTTTTGAAAGCTACCTAACCAATCGGGCACACCGAAATGACAAAGGTCGACAATGGGAGTAATACCCAAACGCTTCAGCTCAAGGAAAACCTGATCGGCAAACTCCCAATCATACCGCCCGGGACCAAGGTGGGTGCAGTAATAAGGCGGGCCATAACGCAGGACCCGGATACCAAGTTCAACCACCAGGCCAAGATCTTGCCTCCACAGGGCGTAGTGGCCAGTTTTCTCCATCTCATCCACGCGCTGGCGGCCGCCGTCCGGCGACCCGATGACGGGGTAGCTGTTTTCGATACCAGTGGCAAAAAGAAACGGTTGCACTCTGTGCCTCGCTTCTGAAAAAACTCGCTTCTCACGCAAACGCGCGCCTTCAACTAGCATATGCCCGAATGCGACCAGGTGGCGCGCAGGATCCACGATCGACTCTTATCCGGGACGGCGACAACTGCTGGTCAACGGGTTTCTATTGCTTACCCACAGCAATTGGCGCTCATAGGCCCGCGCTGCTCTCGGTCTTTTTCCCAAGAGCTGGCAGGAAAGCTGGGGTACGCTCGCAGTAACGCCGATATGCTTCTCCGTACTCCGTCAGCGCCCACTGTTCTTCGGCGCGTGCGAGTCGCACATATACCAGCACCAGTATCGGAAACATCAACAACGTAACCAGCGTTGGCCATTGCAGCAGGAACCCGAACATGATGATCACGAAGGCTGCGTACTGCGGATGTCGAACCCGGGCATAAGGGCCACTTTTTGCCAGAACGCGCCTGCGCTGAGCGTCGTGTAAAACGCTCCATGAACTCGACAGCAGGAAGAAACCGGCAAGGATCATGATATTGCTAGCGACATGGAACGGTCCAAAGTGTGGGTCCACGTCCCATCCGAACATAGTCTCCAGCAAATGGCCTGCATCGTGGGAGAGGAAATCAATGCCGGGAAAACGCTCGGATAGCCAAGGCAGCAATAGATAGATTGTCAATGGAAATCCGTACATTTCAGTGAAAAGCGCCACCAGGAAAGCGGAAAACGCGCCCAGTGAACGCCAGTCGCGCCGGCTTCGCGGCTTTGCAAAACTGAAAGCGAAAATGATGAAAACCAGCGAGTTAATGATCACCAGGGTCCAAAGGCCATATGCGGGTGCGGTGTCAAACTGTTCCACAAAGTGGCTCCTGAAAAGCTATTTTTTAACCGTGGTGTCTTGCTGTGATGTCATCGCCGCCCAGCGCGCGGTCTATTTCTGGTAGTGGCTATTCGGCATGGTCCTTGCTGTCGCGATGGTGTCGATTTCCACCGTGATGGAACACATGCATCAGCGGGCATGCAGCCAACAACAGGTACGGCAGGGCGCTGATCAGGTGGGCTCTGTGCTGGGTAAGCAAGAAGTACAGCGCGATCATCGCGAATACAAAAAACGCCAGTCTTTCGGCCGTGCGACTACGGCGTCTGTCACAATCGTCTATCGGTCGGTCCATTTACTTCTCCATGCGTGTTGTCGTCAACGTTTCTGTTGCGTTTGTCCAAGAAAAGTCTTTGTTACCGAGTAAGGATCAACCGCATGGCGACGGGATCACCAATTCGTGGTGAGTAGCGTCATGTGATTTTCTCCAGGGCTGCTCTAAAAATACAGCTCGAAAAGCGAGTTCAGGGCCGACTGAAATGCCAGACGCTTTACAGGCCAAGGCGAACATCAGTTTCCGGCGAATATTTAAACCTGCCGCCACAAGGAACAAGACAGTACCGAGTTGCGATCCAGTTTCTTAAGGAGAGATTCGTCGTTGGCTTACATATGGGGCATTGCATTCATCGCCTTATCGCGCTGCATCATTTGATCCATCATCATTTGCATCATATTCATCCGCGTTTCTGTCATTTCCTGGCGTTTCTGCATATCCTTGTCTTTCATATTCCCCATAGACGCGCGACCTGACTGAGCTTTCCCTCTCATTGACGAACCCTGCATGTTCTGCATTGCGCTCATGCTTTTTTGCATGGTCTCCATATGCTCCTCTAGGAGTTTTCGGCGTAATTTCGGGTCTGTTGTTGCCATGATTTTGTCCATCTGACGCTGCATTTTTTCCATTTCTGCCTGAACTGGTAACTCAGGCGTGGTCGTGTCCGTCCCAGGCTTCATCGCCATCGGCATTTCTTGAGCTGGCTTCCCCATATTCATTTTCATTCCAGAGTCTTTCGACATTTGATGTTCCTGCGCCAAAGGCCGCTGAGCAAACAAAACAGTGGCAACGGCTAACGTGCACATAAGGGCGGTTTTCATGTTGCACCTCTACAAACGTTGATCGGAAATTAAGGAAAAAACCATATTTCGTCATTCATTTGGTATCCTACCTCCTACCTTTTACGTCCGTGCGGCATCGCACATTGGGCTAAAAATATTTATTAGTGATTGTCGTTAAAATTTTTTGTATCAAGAGCAAACTCGAAGCTCCAATTGCCGTCGACCAATTGATAATTCTCAACCGCCATCAGTTAAAAAATTTTTTACTGGAACTAGCCGATGTTACACACGTCTGGCGACCGTTATCCACTCTTCAGATGCGGATGCCATACCTGAAGCTACAAGCAGCGTCGTTAGCAATACGCAATTTATTCAGAAATGAGGGAGAGGAAAAATTTGCAATTGATAAAATCAAACAATGTATTTCAGAAACCGGTAAGCCAATGCATCTCCTATAGGTGAACTAGCCCGTTTCCCGATGCTCCATCGACGCAACTGTTTTTTGGCAAGTTACAATACGGGCTTAGCGCATCCCCAACCAAAACATAGAAAACTCTACCACTTTCATGACGAGAACGAGCGTAGACTTGCCTCACGATGACCAGGGAATGCTTAAATTGATAGTGTCGTCCGGGAATTAACTTCTTGGAATTGAAAGGCAAACGCGTGATAGTCCTGGGCGATTTCGTTCATCGATTGAGACGCATACTCCAGATTGGGCGCATGCGCCTGTGTGGAATTGTCTTTTTGTCCGGGTGGATGTTCACGTGTAGCAGCACGTACGCCTTGGCTCAGTCAAGCGGGGCGGAGCATGACGCCCATCATCCAACCCCGAAAGCGCCTGGTGCGGCTGCGCCCGCTGCTACCTTAAAGGTGCCGCCTAGTCTGGTGGGCATACCCGCAAAACCTGAAGTGCCCGCTCCAAAGTCAACGGCAATCATGCCTTCTGACATGGGGGCGATGGAAGGAATGATGGGTGGCGAGGGAGGCGGCTGCTGCGGCGGACAAGCTCGCAACGAGCTTTACCCTTTTTTGATGAGCCTGCCGGATCCTACGCCGGAGCAGCGCGCAGAAGTGCGGCGTCTCTCCGAGGAGCGTATCGAAGAAGGAACTTCCCTTCTGATAACGGCGCAAAGGCGCCTTGCCACCGCGATCGATAGGGGCGACCACGCGGTGGCAACGAGCGCGATGCAGCAGATGCGGGTTGGACTCGGCCATGTTGCCAGCGGGGTGGCCGCAAACAGGCTGCTCAAGGACGGAACACCACCTCAAAACGCCGCTTTGCGATGGTTCAAAAATGAGATGGGCGTATCCCGACTTGATTCAAACGAAGCTCTACGCGCAGCTCATGGCATTTCGCCACTGCATCTCCTCACAATGGCGCTCCTAATCGCATTTTCGTTAGCGATGGTCGTCATGTATTTTTTTAAGATGCGACGCACAGCAGCGCTCTTCAGCAGGATCGAGGCTACGGGAGGAGCTTCGCCGGTCGGGGCATCGCCGCCCCTTACCGGGACTCCTGGCCCATCGCCGCCAGCGGCACCTCCGGTGTCTGGAGTGCCTCCAAAACCCGGGCTCGATCCGGCGGGGACGAGTGCGGACGCGCAGCCACTCCCCGGTCACACGCCCCGTCCCCTGGTCAAAGCTCTCGCCGAGAATCGAGTGGCGCCGCCCGATTCCGGTGATGAAAACCGTTCGAAAGTAGCTAATGATCCGCGTTCTGCCCCATCCCCGAGAGAGAAGTGGCGGGGGCAGCTTCGTATTGGCGCCGTTATCGAGGAAACGCCAAGCGTCAAGACGCTTCGACTTTGTCCAGCGCTGGCCGATTACGCTATGCCCTTCACGTTTCAACCGGGCCAATTCCTTAACGTGGCGTTCTCGATCGGAGGAGCAAGAATGAATCGTTCCTACTCCATTTCGTCATCTCCAACCCAGCGCGCTTATGTTGACCTGACCGTGAAACGCGAGCCCCGCGGCGCCGTTTCACGTCACATTGTTGATCTGCTAAGAGTTGGCGACCAGTTCGAAGCAAGCGGACCCGTTGGGCGCTTCACTTTCAACGGAACTGAAGCGGACAGCATAGTGCTGATCTCTGGCGGCGTAGGAATTACTCCGATGATGAGTATCGCGCGCTATCTAACGGACCAGTTATGGCCGCATGACATCTACTTCATATATGCATGCCGGGCTCCGGTTGACTTCATCTTTGCGAAAGAGCTTGGCACGCTACAAACTATCAATCCGAAGCTTCACGTAACCGTCATCATGGAACGCCCTGAAGGGACGGACTGGCGCGGGCGAACCGGACGACTTACCAAGGACTTGCTCGTACAGACAGTTCCCGATCTTGTTTCGCGAAGGATTCATCTTTGTGGTCCCCCCGCGATGATGAGCGCGGTTAAAGCGATTCTCACGGAGCTGATGGTTCCCGGTGAACAAGTAAAGACCGAGGACTTTGGTACTGCCGCGCCATCCCCCTTGGCCGGAACGACAGTCAAAACTACCAGCCCGGCAACCGGCCCGCTAGTCACATTTTCCACCAGCAATAAGTCGGCAAAAATTCATACCGACCAGACCGTTCTGGAACTGTCGGAAGAGCTTGGCATTGGGATTGAATTCGCTTGCCGGGTCGGCACCTGCGGTATCTGCAAGGTAAAGATGATCTCAGGTGAAGTCGAGATGGCGGTCGAGGATGGGCTGGATTCTGATGAGAAGGCCAGCGGCCTTATCCTTGCGTGCCAGGCCAGGGCGCGAGTCCCTGTTACGGTCGAGGCATGAACCATGAAGAACAATCAGCGTGAAATCATTATCGTCAGTGGCGTGCTGATTACCTTGCTCCTGGCTTGGCTTGGCTTTTTCCTTCATCGTTCCCCGCGATTCCCGGGCAGTGGACTCGGTGCAGTCTTTGGAATATCCGGGGCGGTATTGATGCTCGCTCCACTCGGATATCCAATAGCAAAACGTGTGCGCGCCCTGAACACTCGCATTGTGGATCACGTGTCGATGAAGGCGCTGCTCACCATGCACGTCTATGCAGGCATCGTCGGCCCTTTGCTTGCGATCGTCCACACCGGGCACAAGTTTGACAGTTGGCTGGGAATTGTGCTGACGGCGGCCATGCTGCTCGTTGTAATCAGTGGCTTTGTTGTGCGTTATCTACTCACCTTTGTTTCTCATGAAATCAAGGACAAACTGGCGCTGCTGCAGACCGCCCGCGGCGATCTGGACAACGCTTGGGGCGCACTTGGACGCATTCCGGATCAACGGGAAACTGTACCGAGCTCAGATGTCCTGGCCGCAGGCTTAGCATCGCTGGGGTTTGTTGGTGAGCGTGGCGCTCGGCTGGGGGACGTCACTCGAATCGCAGAATCGGTTGCTGACCTTGAGTATTCCGTCCGTATGCACGAGTTTATCAAACCGTGGTTCAGCCGGTGTCTCACGCTACACATTACGGTCTCGGTGTTTTTCTATATCTTCCTCGCCCTTCATATCGGCGCTGGCGTGCAGTATGGGCTAAGGTGGGTTTCCTGATATGCCCAGACCAAAACTCATCTTTGCAACAGTCCTGTCTGTCCTGGTCATGATCGGGATCGGGATCGGCATTTACGGGACCATGGGGGAAGCAAAGCTTCTCAGTTTTTGGCAGCAAGCCGTCTCCCCTGGCAAACTTTCGCAGTCACATTTGTTTCTAGCTAATAGCTGCTCCGCTTGCCATACACCTGTCAAAGGTGTCGAGCCGGCGCTGTGCATATCTTGTCACGGAGATAATACCGAGCTTCTACAACGCCAACCCACAGCGTTTCATGCCAACATTCAGGTTTGTAGTGGTTGTCACCTTGAACATCAAGGCATGGCGAGAATGCCGACAACAATGGACCACGCGCTGCTTTCCAAAACTGCGCATCGCGAATTACGTGTTTCACTCAGCGGCGGGCCTGCTGATTCTCGCCTGAGTGCGAAGGACATTGAGACGGTCGTGAACATGTTGGACCGTTTGCCTGCTTCGCGGCCTCCTGCTCCGGATGCCCCCGGAGCAAGCGCCCAGCCGAACGGCTGCGCAAGTACTGGCGACTGTACTCCCGCAACAGGCGCAAACCGGCCAACCAGTGGAAGTGCGTTACCGGGTAAGCATCCACACTCCGGCCCGACCGAGTCGATGCTCAATTGCGTAAGCTGCCACGCGACCAAGGACCGGCACCAGGGCCTGCTAGGGCCCAACTGCATGCAGTGTCACGCTACAGATCAGTGGAAGGTCGTCGATTTCCGCCATCCGTCAGTACGGTCAACAGAATGCGCGCAATGTCATCGCCCCCCTCCGAGCCACAACATGATGCACTTCTCAATGATGTCCGCGCCCATGGCGCGCCAACCGAACGCAAAAGTGCATCAATGCTACCTCTGCCACCAATCGACCTCGTGGAACGATATTAAGGGGCTGGGGCGGCTCGACCATCACTAATGTTAGCTAACAAGAAATAAGGATCGAGGAAAAAAGACGTGTAGCAGGACGGCCATGCAGCGCCTTCTGGATTTCGGAAGGCCATGCCATCAGTGATTCCCCACCCAACGTCGAAAGGACCATCATGATCAGCCGTGTATCGCATGAGGAGCGTCAAATGCATTCAGAGCCGCGGGAACATCGCCGTCGACTTCTACAAATGAGCTTGGCGCTCGCCGCGAGCTCGACAGCATCCGCAGCCATGGGGCAAGCATCCACCTCCCGTTCCGGAGTAATGCCGTCAATGAAGGAGGCCATTCAATCGTGTCTCGATTGCCACAGCATGTGTCTTCGGATGGCAACGGGCTACTGCCTGGACCGAGGCGGCCGACACGTGGCGAAGGCGCATCTTCGACTGCTGCTCAACTGCGCCGAGCTATGCCAAACGTCGGCCAATTTTATGCTGAGCGATTCGCCATTGCATGGCAGGGTTTGCTTGATTTGTGCCGAAGCGTGCGAGGCGTGCGCCAAGAGCTGTGAGCAAGTGGGCGACATGCGCGACTGTGTCGAGCAATGCCAGCGCTGTGCAAAGAGCTGCAGGACGATGACATGAGCACGCGCCGACGTTTTCTACAAGCCACGGCGGCCGCGGCGGGTACCGCACTTGGCGCCACGGCTGCCGGGCGGGCATGGGCGCCGCCGGGCGTGTCAGTCAATGCACCGGCCCCGTCGGAGGCCGGCCCTGTCAGCCGACTCGTGATCGCTCGGAGCAAGCTCAACATCAACGGAAAAATCGCCACGCCAACCCTGGTCAATGGTTTGCTGCCTGGCCCGGTCTTGAGGTTCCGCGAGGGAGAAAGCGTAACAATTCACGTGACGAACCAGTTGCAGGAAACAAGCTCGATCCATTGGCACGGGCTGATCGTCCCGCCGGATATGGATGGTGTACCCGGCGTAAGTTTTAATGGCATTCGGCCCGGCGAGACGTTCACCTATCGATACCGGCTGCGTCAGAGCGGCACGTACTGGTATCACAGCCATTCGGGCAATCAGGAGCAGGCTGGGCTGTATGGCCCTTTGATCATCGACCCCGTCGTGCCGGATCCATATGCTTACGACCGTGAATTCGTCGTCATGCTGTCGGACTGGACTTTCGAGGATCCAGCCCGCGTCCTGGCCAAGATGAAAAAGGTAGGCTCGTATTACAACTTTAACCGACGCACCCTTGGCGACGCTTTCCGAGACGCGTCACGCGACGGCTGGCGGGCGATGTTCGCTGACCGCCTGGAATGGAGCAAAATGCGGATGGATCCGACCGATATCGCGGACGTAACGGGTTTTACATATACCTACTTGCTCAATGGCCGATCAACCAACCAGAACTGGACCGGGCTCTTCGAACCGGGCGAACGCATCCGACTTCGCTTCATCAACGCAGGGGCAATGACGCACTTCGATGTGCGCATCCCGGGCCTGGACATGACACTTGTACAGGCTGACGGCCAGAACGTCGAACCAGTGACGGTCGACGAGTTCCGGATTGCTCCAGCCGAAACCTATGACATGATTGTCCAACCGCGTACCGAAGAGGCGTACACCATCTTTGCCGAAGCGATGGATCGCAGCGGTTACGCAGCCGGCACGCTCGCGCGCAGCTCAGGGTTGCGTGCGCCGATTCCGGAGCGCCGCCTACGCCCGCTCCGGACCATGGCCGACATGGGAATGTCGGGCGAGGCGATGGGGGGAATGTCCATGGCCACCGCCGCGGCCACGCCGAGCGCTGCAATGGCTGGTGCGCCCACGCCATCAGGTCCCGGAAACGCAATGGCCGGCATGGAAATGCCATCCGCGCCCCAGCCTGGAAAGTCCGGCATAACGATGCCAGCGGGCCCCAAACCGGCAACGTCAGGTACACCGTCGCCCTCCGGTATCACGCATACGACACATGGCGGAGCAGCGCAGCAGAATGCCATGTCAGCACAGGTCGCAATCTCGCAGTCGAAACCTCATGGTCCGGATCGCCACGGGCCGGGTAATTCGACGATCGCAGAGATGCCCGCCAGCCGGCTTGGCGAACCTGGAACCGGACTCGGGGACGCTGGTCGCAGGGTTCTCGTGTATGGAGACTTACGGCGCTTGTCGGCGCCCGAGCCAGAAGGTGTACCTGAACGGCAGATCGAGCTGCATATCACTGGGAACATGGATCGGCAAATCTGGGGGTTCGACGGTAAGAAATACTCCGAGGCCAGGGAACCCATCCCCTTCGACTACGGCGAGCGTCTACGCGTGACTTTCGTCAACGACACGATGATGGACCATCCGATGCACCTGCATGGCATGTGGATGATGCTGGCGAACGGCGCGGGCGCGAAGGGGCCCCTGAAGCACACCATCAATGTGAAAGCCAGCGAGCGGCTGTCGTTCGATGTCGAGCCCGACGAGGTAGGCAAGTGGGCCTTCCATTGCCACCTGCTCTTTCACATGGAGCTTGGCATGTTCCGTGTCGTGTCCGTGGTCGATCGCTCAGGACGGAGGCCGGGATGAAACATGTAGCCAATGTCCAATACACCCTCACTCGTTGCGCCATCGCACTTGCGTGCACGATGCCAGGCGCCTTCGCCGAAGCCCAGGAAACGGAACCTGTTGAGGACAGTCCAGTTCGCAGCTTCGTTCTGATTGACCAGCTCGAACGCACCGCCGCCCGCGAAGGGGGCGCGAGCCGGGATGGACTTCGCGTGAATTCAACAGCGTGGATTGGTGGCGACTACAATCGTCTCTGGATCTACACCGAAGCGAACAAACCCGACAATGGCAAGCCCGAAGATGTAGACATTCAGTTTCTCTACGGTCGATTAGTGGCTCCCTTCTGGGACCTTCAAGCGGGCCTGCGGTATGTCAAGCCAGGGCCGGGCATCCCCTCGCGCAAGTACGCGGTGGTCGGAGTGCAGGGACTCGCGCCCTATCGGTTAGGGGTCCAGGCGGCGGCCTTCCTGAGCGAACATGCTGAGGTTTCCGGGCGGGCTGAAATCGAGTATGACCTTCTGCTAACCCAGCGCTGGGTGCTGCAGCCGCGCTTCGCGACTAATTTCGCGCTTCAGGAAGTGAAGGAACAGGGCGTCGGGCGGGGTGTGAACGACATCGAGCTCGGCTTTCGATTACGCTATGAGGTAAAGCGCGAGTTGGCGCCATACGTGGGACTGACGTGGCAAAAACGTTACGGCAGAGCGGCCCGGTTTGCGCAGGATCGCGGGGAAGACGTCGCCCGATGGAGCGTTCTCGCGGGACTTCGCGTGTGGTTCTAGATCGCGTGTGCTGCAGCGGCGGGACAGGAAGGCTGCAGTCAGCGTGCTCTCTTGCGCCCGTCTCTCAGCTCAGTTAGGCGAGATCCATTGCTACGTAGGATTTGTTTTGATTATGTCCGGCTTTCTATTGCAATGGCCAACGCGCATTACGCTTGCAATGTTCCCTGTATGGAATTGGTCTACGCACGGCTTGCAAAGGCAGAAGCGCGCGATTCAATTGCCGAGTTCGGCGGTGAATACAAGCGATATCACGGTCGTGCGCCGACGTTTTCCCACGGTTCCGAAACACGCTAACCGCACTATAAAATAGGTTGCCATTGGAACGATATGAATAGTCCTACGCCATTGCACGACCGTATCTCTGCCGATGAAACTACCCATCGGCATGGAGATGCACACGAACACCACGATGCCGTGCTGGACGCGGCGAAGCCGTTCACCGACCCCGTCTGTGGGATGAAAGTAGCTCCCGACCCGCAGAGAAAAATCCAGCATGGGGCCGAGACATACCACTTCTGCAGCGCGCGTTGTATGGAAAAGTTTCGCGCGAGCCCACAGGCGTTCGTTACCCCAGGCGGGCTTGAGCTGACAGCCACTTCGCCCCAAGGCACGATTTATACCTGTCCGATGCATCCTGAAATACGAGAACAGGAGCCAGGAAGCTGTCCCATTTGTGGCATGGCACTTGAACCAGTTATGCCATCGCTGGATGAGGAGGAAAATCCCGAACTGGTCGATTTCCGGCGGCGGTTCTGGTGGACACTGCCTTTGACTGTGATTGTTACCATCCTGGCTATGGCCGGTCATCGTATCTTCCCCCAGGGCTTGGTTGGCCAGAGCTGGATTGAGCTAGCGCTTAGTACCCCGGTGGTCCTGTACGCGGGCTGGCCGTTTTTCGTTCGCGGCGTTCTCTCTCTAATCCATCGAAGCCCCAATATGTGGACTTTGATAGGAACCGGGGTAGCTGCTGCATATGGTTACAGCCTGGTTGCTACCTTTGCGCCGGGTCTGTTCCCGCCAACTTTTCTGATGCACGGCCGCATCGGTGTTTACTACGAGGCGGCCGCAGTCATCATTTCGCTGACGCTGCTCGGTCAAATACTCGAATTGAAGGCAAGGTCTCAGACTTCCGCGGCAATCAAGTCACTGCTCGGGCTTGCGCCGAAAACGGCCCGTAGAATCGGGCAGGACGGCAACGAGGAAGACGTTCCCCTTACTCATGTCCACATCGGAGACTCGCTACGCGTTCGCCCGGGGGAGAAAGTGCCAGTGGACGGTGCCGTTCTGGAAGGCGAAAGCGCCCTGGACGAATCCATGCTCACAGGCGAGCCAATTCCAGTGACCAAGCGCCCAGGTGACAAGCTGATTGGGGCAACCATCAACACCAGCGGCAGCTTGATAATGCGGGCAGACAAGGTCGGTTCGCAAACCATGCTTTCCCAAATCGTCCAGATGGTATCCAACGCCCAACGTTCACGCGCCCCAATGCAGCGCCTGGCGGATGTCGTTGCTGGCTATTTCGTGGTCGTGGTGGTCGGTATTGCCTTGCTCACCTTGCTGGTATGGGGATTCTTCGGGCCGGAACCAAGTTGGGTGTACGGCTTTGTGAATGCGGTCGCCGTCCTCATCATTGCCTGCCCTTGCGCTCTCGGACTAGCCACGCCAATGTCCATCATGGCTGCGACTGGCCGCGCAGCTACTCAGGGTGTTTTGTTCAGGGATGCAGCTGCAATTGAAGGCATGAGAAAAATTGACACCCTGATTGTCGACAAGACCGGGACACTAACCGAAGGCAGGCCTGCTTTTGACAGCGTGGTGGCGGCGTCGGGCTTTACCGAGGGCGAGGTGATGCAGATAGCTGCCAGCATCGACCAGGGAAGCGAGCACCCACTGGCCCACGCCATCGTTGCCGAGGCTCACAAGCGTGGATTGACTTTGGATAAGCCAGAGACATTTGAGTCATCCAGTGGTATCGGCGTCCGCGGCACTGTAGCCGGCCGCCGTATCGCCATAGGTAACACTGCATTGATGGACACCGAAAAAGTCGGATGGGACAATCTAGCCGATCAGGCTGAGGCACTGAGGACGCAGGGCGCCAGCGTGATGTATCTGGCGGTGAACGGCCGCTTGGCTGGGCTTCTTGCAGTATCAGACCCGGTAAAAGCGAGTACGCCAGAAGCGCTTGCGACATTAAGGAAAGACGGCCTGCATATCGTCATGGCGACAGGCGACGGTGTGACAACGGCGAAATCGGTAGCGGCAAGGCTGGGCATTACCGAAGTCTATGGCGAGGTAAAGCCTCAAGACAAGCTGCTGCTGGTTGAAAAGCTCCAGCGCGAGGGCAGGAAGGTAGCGATGGTCGGCGATGGAATCAACGACTCTCCTGCGTTAGCAAGGGCCGATGTTGGGATAGCTATGGGCACGGGCACCGACGTCGCTATCAACAGTGCGCACATCACCTTGGTCAAGGGCGATTTGCGCGGAATCGCGAGGGCGCGAATTTTGTCCACTGAGACGGTGCGCAACATGCGGCAGAATCTAGCCTTTGCGTTCATCTACAACGCCCTTGGTATTCCGCTGGCTGCCGGCTTACTATACCCGTTCACCGGACAGCTTCTATCACCGATGATTGCCGCGTTGGCAATGAGCTTGAGTTCGGTTTCCGTCATCACTAATGCTTTACGGTTGAGAGGCACATCCAAGGGCGCCGGCAACGATGTTGGCACCCATGGTTGAACGCAACCGTCCGCGAGCTAGTACAAACCATGTGCTCGCACAGGATGAGCGGGCAAAAAGAACGAAAACGGAACCAGAACTGAAGCGCATCCAACAGTACCGGGACAGCTCCAGTGCAGCTATCTTGACCCAGATTTTCGGGGCTTATTCCATCCCTCGGGGCAATCGGAAAGTTCTGCGGTGAGCAATTTAACGATGAAAAGGTTAGCGCGATTTGTGCCGCACTCATCTAAAGTGCTAAGTTTGGGTGGTGTGACATTGGTAGATTTAGGCTTGTATTTCGTGTTCGTGGAGCCTGTCAGGAATTTTGTGTGCGGGGCCATTTGTTAAGGCCTAAGTAGTCACCCAAAATTTATCGTGAACTTGCTTCCGAAACCGCTCGTCAAGGACTGAACCTCGTCAAGCAGGTCTGCCCCGTTTTTGGCGACGAAGCGGCGCCAGAAATGCTTGGCGTGCTTCCACAGAATCTCGATACGATTGAGCTCTGGGCTGTAAGGCGGCAAATAGTACAAGTACAGCCCGTGTCTCGCCCACTGGCGGCGCTTCTTTTCCATGGGCTTACCTTTGTGAATCCCTTAGCGCTGGCGCCACTGCTCGACGCTATTCAAATGCACACCAAACTCGTCGGCAGTCTTTTGAAGGGTCAATCCCTCGCTCAACCGCAAAATTCCTTGAGCTCGCATCCGTGTCCTGGGGTGCGGGTGAAAAACGCCCATCTCACGCAGCGTACGCCGCTCGTGCTCGGACAGTTCCAAGTGCTTCATCGCTCAGCTCCTGCTGCATTGCCAATTAGACTTTGACACCAAAAAATGAGCGACTACTTAGTACAGGAAGGAACTTATTCTCACCCCCATGTCTACAACATGATTTCAACAATAGTCATGCGTGATGTCGATCGCCGGATAGCAAATAATCAACAAATTCGCCCCTGGGGCCGACTACAACCACATAAGGAATCGGTGATTACGAGCGTCCTTTTCGACAAAGTCTTCCATACGGGCACGGCAGCTTTTGAACAAGTGAACGGTAAAAATTCATCTCTTTACCGGCAGCCGTAGAGCGCCATCCCGAATTTGGCTAATTCTAATGTCGAGCCAAAATCGCTAACGATAGATTAAGCGTCACCAACACCCTATACACTGGCGATGCTTGCAACCTTTAGGCCCACGTTTCGGCGAGTAGGTTGGGATGCGCAACGGCTTTGCTTAGTGCTGGCTCAAAGTTGACGATGTTCAGGAAGATCAAGCTGACTTGCCCCGGAAAATTTCAATCTATGCATCTTAGGTCATACACCCGTGTGGACGTTGCATTTTAACAACACAAAGCCCTGTACGCGATGCTAGTGTGAAATGTTAAACATAATAATCTTGGCGCCCAGCTTCGTCATAGGACGCCGTGCGATTTGTCATAGTGGTTTTGGGGGACATGTTCTGCCGCTGTCGGTGGCCCAGCACTCGATCGCCGTGATGCTGCTGCGGCGTGCGCTGGCCCCGCGGCCGACGCCGCTGCAAGAATTGCGCGAACTGCTGCACGACGCCGAAGAAGGGCTGCTCGGCTTCGACGCGGTGTCGGTCATCAAGCCCTTTTTGGGCGAAGGCTTCCGCGCCCTGACCCGCCGGCTGGAACCGCCTGGCCGCGGCCACCGAAGCCGTGCACGTCACCGGTTGGACGCGCGAGGAAGTGCGGCGCACGCTCAAGATCCGCGCGCACGTACTGGAACAGGATCCGCTGGCGGCGCATTACGGCTGCACGCCCTGGGAGCCCTGGCCTCCCGGACTGGCCGCCGAGCGCTTTCTGGCCGAACTCGACCGGTTGAAGGCCGCCACCGGCCATGCTCCCTGAGCGCGAGGCCGCCCTGCATGCCTGCCCCGTTTTCCGCAACGGATATTGACGCAGATCAATAGCTCAAGCTAAATACCTGATTTAGTTGAGTATTTTCCAATATCCACAACTTGTGTGGATAACTATGTGGACAAGGCCCACTTGACAAGCCGTAAGTCCAGTATCCGTGCGGGTTTCAACAAAATGCCCGTTCTGGAGGCAAAATGAAACGCTAATCAAATCAATGACTTAGCTTTGCACCGCTTTCGTGCAACATAGGTCTATAGGGCAAATTCCTACAAAAATTGCTGGCGGGGGATAACTAGGGATTGCAAGTCCGGTTCGGCCGCTAACAGGTGCTCTTCTGCGCGCATTTTCGTCTGCCGCTCCCGTCTCACTTCCAGCTGTTCCGCGCCCGGTCCCTGACCATCATTCGCACCGTCTCCGGCACCGGTTTGCGCACCTGCAAGGTGTCGGCGCTGAGCCAGGTATGCTCGTCGAAATGCTTGAGCATGGCCGGGGTGATGAAGCGGGTGCGCGCCGCGTACACGTGGCGGTCGCCCATCTGGGCCTGCTGCTTGATGAAAAAACGGTTCGGCACGACCAGCTGCAGGTGCTCCCGGGCGCGGGTCATGGCCACGTACAGCAGGCGGCGCTCTTCCTCGATGTCGTCCTGGTTGCCGGTGCTCATGTCGGAGGGAATGCAGCCGTCCACCACGTTCAGCACGTGCACCGATTTCCACTCCTGCCCCTTGCTGGAGTGGATGGTGGACAGGATCACATAATCTTCGTCCAGCAGCGGCGGGCCGGCGCGGTCGCTGGTGGCCTCGGGCGGGTCGAGCGTGATCTCGGCCAGGAAGCTCTCGCGCGTGGCGTGGCCACCGGCCAGTTGCGCCAGCTGCTCGACGTCCGCGGCGCGTACCTGGGCGTCGTCGTGCATGCGCTCCAGATGCGGCAGATACCAGGCCTTGACCAGCTCGATGTCGGCCGGCCAGCGCAGGCCGGGCGTGCGCAGGCGCCGGTACAGGGCGCTGAAGGCTTCCCAGTCCGCCGCACTCTTGCCGGGCGGCACGAAAGCCTCGATTGCCGTGAGCGGGTCGGCCGCTTCAGCTACCAGATCGAGCAGGCGGGTCGCGGTGGCCGGCCCGATGCCCGGGATCAGCTGCGCCACGCGGAAGCCCGCCATGCGCCCGTTCGGGTTCTGGGCAAAGCGCAGCACGGCCAGCACGTCCTTGATATGGGCCGCTTCCAGGAATTTCAGCCCGCCGAACTTCACGAAGGGGATGTTCCGGCGCATCAGCTCCAGTTCCAGCGCCGCGCTGTGGCTGGCGGCGCGGAACAGCACCGCCTGCGCCGTGAGCGCGATGCCGGCCTCGCGGTGCTCCAGGATGCGGTTGCAGACCCAGCGCGCCTGCTCGGCCTCGTCCGGGATCAGGACCAGCTGCGGCTTGATGCTGGAGACCTTGTCGGTCCACAGGGTCTTGGCGTGGCGCTCGAGGGCGCCGCCGATCATGGCGTTCGAGGCGTCCAGGATCGGCTGGGTCGAGCGGTAGTTGCGCTCCAGGGTGATGACTTCGGCGGGCCGCGTGAACTCCTTCGGGAAGTCCAGGATATTGCGTACCGTCGCGCCGCGGAAGGCGTAGATCGACTGGGCGTCGTCGCCCACCACCATCACGCCCTCGCCGCCCGGCTTCATGCCCGTGATGATCGAGGCCTGCAGGCGGTTGGTGTCCTGGTATTCGTCGACCAGCACGTGGTCGAACAGCGCGCCGAGCGCCAAGCCCAGTTCCGGGTCGCTCGCCATCTCGGACCAGAACAGCAGCAGGTCGTCGTAGTCGAGGACGTTCTGTTCCTGCTTGGCATCGACATAGGCGCCGAAAAGGCGCTTGAGCTGCTCTTCCCACTCGCTGCACCACGGGAAGGTCGATTGCAGCACTTTGTCCAGGGGCTCGCGGCTGTTGACCACGCGCGAATAGATCGACAGGCAGGTGCCCTTCAGCGGAAAGCGCTTCTCCGTCTGCGTCAGGCCGATCTCGTGGCGCACCAGTCCCATCAGGTCTTCCGAGTCGCCGCGGTCGTGGATGGTGAAGGATTCATCCAGGCCGATGCGGCCCGAATATTCGCGCAGCAGGCGCGCGCCGATCGCGTGGAAGGTGCCGGCCCAGGGCAGCGTGACCTGGGACTGGGAGCCGTAGGCCGAACTGCTGCCGCGCAGCAGGCGCTGCAGCACGCCGCTGGCGCGCTGGCCCATTTCGCCCGCGGCGCGGCGCGAGAAAGTCAGCAGCAGGATGCGCTGGGGATCGGCGCCGGCCTGGATCAGCCGCGCGACGCGGTGCGCCAGCGTATTGGTCTTGCCGGAACCGGCGCCGGCGACCACCAGCAGCGGACGCACGATGTCGGCGCCGATGTCGTGCTCGACTGCCGCGCGCTGCTCCGCGTTCAGGCTGGCGAATGGATCGTCGGTGGTGGCGGGCTGGTCGAGGACGGCAGGCATACTGGCTGGGAGCGTGGAAATGACATACTGTACATTTATCCAGTTGTTATGCGCAAGCAGAAATGCCGGGCAATTGCAAAGCTCGCAAGAATCGCCCTGGCGTCGCAGTCATGCAAGACATGCGAAACCCGCCTTAAGTGGCGGATTCTTCAAATATTTTCCGGATATCCACAAAGTCTGTGAATAACTATGTGGAAAACCAGGGGCTTGACACGCCGACAGCGGCCAAGGATGCGGCTTTCAACAATTTGCCTATTGGGAAGGCATCTGCCTTAGCCCCTGAAATCAAGGGTTTACGCGCACATGCCGCAAGTGAATTGTACTGAGGACGAAAAATAATTATAGGCAAGTTATGTGCATAAGCCATGTTGACCCGACCCGCGACTGCCCCGCATGACGCAAGCTGGAGCTGCTCAGGCGGCCGCGAGTCCCTGCTGGCTGCGCCGCCTGGACGGTTCGAGCAGCACCCGCGCAATGACGGGTCCTTCGACGGCGTGCGATTTCAGGTATTCGAGCGCGGACAAGGTGCCGACCGCATGCATCAGGGCCAGGGCGTCGTCCACGATATCGCGCTGGCGCAGGTCGTGTCGGGCATCGACGGCGCCGGCGGCCCCATCAAGTGCGAGCGGCGGGTTGCGGTGTAGGTTCATGTGCGCCTGGCCTTTCTGGGGAAAGAAGGTGTGCTGCACGGAGTATGGTCGAAGGCGGGACAATGTCAATATCAGATCTGAATCAAACACCCCTATTCATTTCCGTGCTTGGCCGCGGAGGCTGACGGGCGCTGCGTGGACAGTCCCGGCGCCACCGGGCGATAATGCCCGGATGACCGCCCCGCTTCCCGACCTTCCTGCCGGCGCGTCGCCTGGCGCGTCGCCTGGCGCGTCGCCTGGCGCGCAGCCGCAGGCGCGGCCGCGCCCCCGTTCGCTGGGCGACCTGTTCGTCTCGTTCACGCTGCTGGCCCTGCAGGGTTTCGGCGGCGTGCTGCCGGTCGTGCAGCGCGAGATCGTCGAGCGCAAGCGCTGGCTGACGCACGAGGAATTCATCGAAGGCTGGGCGGTCGCTCAGATCATGCCGGGACCGAACGTGGTCAACCTGGCGATGATGATCGGCGCGCGCTGGTTCGGCCTGGCCGGCGCCCTGACGGCGATCGCCGGCATGATCGCGCTGCCGCTGGTCGTGGTGCTGCTGCTGGCGGCGCTGCATGCGCGCTTTGCCGATCTTCCGGCGGTGGCGGGCGCGCTGCGCGGCATGGCGGCGGTGTCGGCCGGCATGATCGCCGCCGTCGGGCTCAAGCTCACCGGCGCGCTGGCCAGGAATCCGGTGCCCCTGCCCTGGTGCATCGCCATTTGCGCTGCCGGCTTCGTGCTGCTGGCCTGGCTGCGGCTGCCGCTGGTCTGGGTGCTTCCGGCGCTGGGGGGGCTGGGCTGCGTGCTGGCCTGGCGCGGGCTGCGGCCATGAGCGCGGCGCAGCTGGCTCCCCACCTCGTGCTGGGCTGGAACGACTGGCTGGGCCTGTTCGCCCATTACATGATGCTGTCGCTGATGTCGCTCGGCGGCGCGATCTCGACCACCTCGGACATGCACCGCTACCTGGTCGAGGACAAGGGCTGGCTGAGCCAGGCGCAGTTCTCCGATTCGATCGCGCTGGCCCAGGCCGCGCCCGGTCCCAACGTGCTGTTCGTCGCGCTGATGGGCTGGCACGTGGGCCTGAACACGGGCAGCCTGCCCGCGGCCTTCGCGGGTGTGGCGCTGACCATGTTCGGCATCATGCTGCCTTCCACCATCTTTACCTACCAGGTGTCGCAATGGGGCCACCGCAACCGCGAGCTGCGCGCGGTGCGCGCCTTCAAGCAGGGCATGGCGCCGCTGGTGATCGCGATGCTGCTGGCCACCAGCTGGCTGCTGGCCACCGCCGGCCGCGACCAGGGCAGCTGGCCGCTCTGGCTGCTGGCGGCCGCCAGCTGCCTGGTGATCTGGCGCACCCGGCTGCACCTGCTGTGGATGCTGGCTGCCGGCGCCCTGCTCGGCGCGCTCGGATTCGTCTGACTGGCAAGCCGGGGCGCCGGCAGGCATACTGGCGCTCTTCCCCCATTCCGGACGAACCCATGCTCACGCTCCTGAACGAACACGCCTGTTTCGGCGGCCTCCAGCGTTTCTACTCCTTCGAATCGGAAGCCATCGGCCTGCCGATGCGCTTCTCGGTCTATCTGCCGCCGGGCGCCGAGGGCAAGCGCCTGCCCCAGGATCGCCTGCCGCAGGATCGCCTGCCGCAGGATCGCCTGCCGGTACTCTTCTACCTGGCCGGCCTGACCTGCACCGAAGAGACCTTCATGACCAAGGCCGGCGCCCAGCGGGTGGCGGCGCAGGAAGGCCTGATCCTGATCGCTCCCGACACCAGCCCGCGCGGCGCCGGTGTGCCGGGCGAGACCGACAGCTGGGACTTCGGCGCGGGCGCGGGTTTTTATGTCGACGCCGTCCAGGAACCCTGGTCGCGCCACTACCGCATGTACAGCCACATCCTGGAACTACGCGAACTGGCCCTGGCGAACCTGCCGGCGGACCCGGCGCGGGTCGGCATCTTCGGCCATTCGATGGGCGGGCACGGGGCCTTGATGATGGCGCTGCGCCATCCCGGGCTGTTCCGCTCGGTGTCGGCCTTTGCGCCGATCGCCGCCCCGATGCGCTGTCCCTGGGGCAAGAAGGCCTTCGGTGGCTATCTCGGCGCCGATGAAAGCCTCTGGCGCCAATACGACGCTACCCAACTGATGGCGGGCATGCGCACGGCGCCCTTCCCCGGCGGCATCCTGGTCGACCAGGGCCTGGCGGACAAATTCCTGGCCGAGCAGCTCTATCCGGACGCTTTCGAAGAAGCCTGCGCCAGGGCCGGCCAGCCGCTCGAACTGCGCCGCCACGCCGGTTACGACCACGGTTATTACTTCATCTCGACTTTCGTCGAAGACCACCTGCGCTTCCATCGCCGCCAGCTCGGCTGAGCATGTGCCTCGAGGCTGCTTGAAAACCGCTTTGCCCTGCCCTATAAATATATTGCCGGCACCGCTCGGCGATCCCATCAATATTCATCCACGGAGGCCATCATGAATCTCATCAGGAGAGCCAACCCTGCGCTTCAGGCCTACCGCCCGAACCCGGTCGAGGAAGGCTTCGGACGCATGGTCGAGAGCATGTTCCAGGATTTCTTTGCCCCGCTCGCGGCAGGCCAGCAATGGGGCAGCGACAGCGCCCTGGCGCCCCGCCTGGACATCAGGGAAACCGAGAAATCCTTCGAAATCCAGGCCGAACTGCCGGGCGTGGAGAAGGAGGATGTGAAGGTTTCGGTCGACGGCCAGCGCATCACGATCGAGGCGGAATGCCGCAAGGCAAACGAACGCCGCGAGGGGGAAACCGTGGTGTATGCTGAACGCACCGCATCGAGGTTCATGCGCAGCTTTGCCCTGCCCACCGAGGTCGACGACACCGCGGCGCAGGCGAAACTCGAGAATGGCGTACTGCAGCTGAGCCTGCCAAAAAAGCAGGGCACGGAAGCACGCCGCCTGACCATCCAATGAGCGCCTCGCCGGCAGGCAGGCGCCGGCGGCAGGTCGACAGTTTTCGTTAGCTTGCACCATGCTGGAAACCGAAGGCTATCAAGACCGCACCCATGCCGGCAAGCAGTTGGCGCGGAGGCTGCGCCACCTTGCCGGGCAAGGCGACCCCATCGTACTGGGCCTGCCGCGCGGCGGCGTGCCGGTCGCCTTCGAAGTCGCCCAGGCGCTCGGCGCCGAACTCGACGTGCTGCTGGTGCGCAAGCTGGGCCTGCCCCACCACGAAGAATACGCGATGGGCGCGATCGGCAGCGGCGGCGTGCGCGTCCTGCAGGCCGGCGTGCCCGGACTGATGGGCGTCACGCAGGAACAGGTCGATCAGGTGACCGAGCGCGAGCTGGCCGAACTGGCCCGGCGCGAGCTGCGCTACCGCGGCGCGCGGCCCCTGCCCCGGCTCGACCGCCGCTGCGTGATCCTGGTCGACGACGGCATTGCCACCGGGGCCAGCATGCTGGCGGCGGTGCAGGTGGTACGCAAGCACCGGGTGGCGCGCCTGGTCGTGGCCGCACCGGTCGGCGCGCCCGACACGCTGCAGCTGCTGGAACAGGAAGCGGACGAAGTGGTCTGCCCGCTGGCTCCGCCGCGCTTTCATGCGGTCGGCCAGTATTACCGCCATTTCGGCCAGACCGAAGACGAGGAAGTGCAGGACCTGCTGGCGCAGGCATGGGCCCAGCCCGCCGCGCATGGCAAGCAGAACAAGGGCTAGCGAAACATTGGCTGGCGAAACAGGGCAAGCCCAGGACGACAATCAGAACAACAGAAAGGAGCACACATGAAACCAATTCCAACCGAAACGGCAACCGATGTAGGCAACGTGGGCAAATGGCTGGGAGCAGCCGCCGCGGGTGCACTGCTGATGTATGTGCTCGATCCGGAGCGCGGTCGCGCACGCCGGGCGCATGCGGTGTCGGTGGTGCGCGATGCGGGCGCCCGCACCGGTGCGAGCGTCGACCATGCGCTGCACAATGCCGGCGAGCGCCTGGTGGAGCTCAAGGACAGCGCCGCCAGCGCATTGTCGCGCGGCGCCGACCGTCTGCAGGCCGAGGCTGCGCCCCTGCTGGTGCGTGCCCAGCACAGCGCGCAGCAGGCCAGCCGTCGCATCGGGCACGAAGCCGGCCGCGCCCGCGACAAACTCGGTTCCAGCCGCGAGTCCGCACCTGCCGGCCGCAACAGCTACGAATCCGACCGCCATTATGCGGATCGCCAGTACCGCGACCGCAAGCAGCAGGCGAGCCGCGACACGGCCAGCCACGAGGGCGGCAGCGGCCTGTCGCAGATGCTGCAAGGCATGCTCGACAGCCTGAGCGGCGCACGCGGCACCAATCCGGCGCTGCTGGGCGGCGGCATGGTCGGCTTGCTCGGGCTGGTGCGGCGCAAGCCGGCGGCGCTGCTGGTCGGACTGGCCGGCATCTACCTGCTCACGCGCGGCGCCGGCACCCAGACCTATAAAGTCAGCACCACGGCGCCCGGCGCCGCCGACGAGGGCGAATCCGCGCCTTTCGTCCCGGCCAGCACGGAACAGGGCAAGCACTACCTGCACTGAGCCATGGGGTCCGTCACCGACCATGACCTGGGTGCGATCCGCGCGGCGGCGCATCCGCTCACAGGCAGCGCCGGCGACTACGGTCCGCTGCTCGACCTGGTCGGCGACGCGCGCTTTGTCCTGCTGGGCGAAGCCACCCACGGCACGGCCGAGTTCTACGACGAACGGGCCCGCATCACCCGGCGCCTGATCGAAGAAAAAGGCTTCACGGCGGTCGCCGTCGAAGCCGACTGGCCCGATGCCTGGCGCGTCAACCGCTACGTGCGCGCCGAAAGCCAGGATGCCGACGGCCGCGCGGCGCTGTCGGGCTTCGAGCGCTTCCCCGCCTGGATGTGGCGTAACACCTCGGTTCTGAACTTCGTCGAATGGCTGCGCCAGCGCAACGACGCCACGCCAGGGGCCAAGGCCGGTTTCTACGGCCTCGACCTCTACAGCCTGTTCACCTCGATCCAGGAAGTGCTGCGCTACCTCGAAGGCGTCGACCCGGTGGCCGCGCAGGAGACGCGCCGCCGCTACGCCTGCTTCGACCAGTACGGCGAGGACAGCCAGCAGTATGGCTATGCGGCCGCGGTCGGGCTGTCCGAATCCTGCCACCAGGGCGTGCAGGCCACGCTGCACGAACTCCAGCAGCGCGCTTTCGATTACATGCAGGCCGACGGCGCCAGGGCCGAAGACGCCTATTTCTACGCCCAGCAAAATGCCCGGCTGGTGAAGAACGCCGAAGAGTATTACCGCACCATGTTCAAGGGCCGCATCTCGTCCTGGAACCTGCGCGACAGCCACATGGCCGAAACCCTCGACGCCCTGGCGCGCCACCTCTCGCGCGACGGCAAGCCGGCGAAGATCGTCGTGTGGGAGCACAATTCGCATATCGGCGACGCGCGCGCCACCGAGATCGGTCGCCAGGGCGAATGGAATGTCGGCGAGCTGGCGCGCAAGGCCTATGGGCTCGACGCCTGCCTGATCGGCTTCACCACCTACGACGGCCGCGTGACCGCGGCTTCGGAATGGGACGGCCCCGCCCTGCACAAGCATGTGCGTCCGGGCATGGCGGGCAGCTACGAGCACCTGCTGCACAGCGTGGGACTCGAGCGCTTCTTCCTGCCGCTGCGCACGCCGGGGGCGGCGCGCGACCTCTTGATGGAAGAGCGCCTGGAGCGGGCCATCGGCGTACTCTATTTGCCGCGCAGCGAGCGCCAGAGCCACTACTTCATGGCCCAGCTCCCGAGCCAGTTCGACGCCGTGATCCACATCGACCACACCACCGCCGTGACGCCGCTCGACGCGACCAGCGGCTGGCATTCGGGCGAGCCGCCGGAGACCTACCCGCAGGGCTTGTGAAGCAAGTCGCGTTGGACGACGCCACGGAGTCTCGCGAAATCGTAGGGTGGGCGGGTTCCCCGCCCGCGCGTTCAAATCACGTTGCTGCAGCCCGTGCGGCTGATCGGATCGCAACTATCACCGCGCGGGCGTTCGCAATTCCGGGCATTGCCCGAAATTGCGAACGCCCGCCCTACGGGATGGCGACTGCTCCAAGGTCGCGTTCACCCCTCAAAAAACGCATACCCATCCCTCCCCTTCCCCTTGGCCGCATACAACGCGCTATCGGCCGCCGCCAGCAACTGCTCCTGTGTCTGGCGCTGTTGCGAAAGCGCTATGCCGACGCTGGTCGAGACCTTCAGCAGGCCGGCGCTCGTGCGAAACGGCAGGCGCATGCCCTCGACGATCTTGGCCGCGGTGTGCTCGGCCTCCGCGCGGCTGCCGATTTCTTCGAGGATGACGACGAATTCGTCGCCCGACAGGCGCGCCGCGGTGTCGGTGGCGCGCACCCCGGCGCTCAGGCGCCGCGCGAACTCCTTCAGCACTTCGTCGCCCACGCCGTGGCCATGGGTGTCGTTGATCTTCTTGAAGTGGTCGATGTCGAGATAGGCCAGGGCCAGCGGCTTGCTGCTGCGGCGGGCGCGGTCGAGGGCGTGGTGCAGCGCCTCGCCGAACATGCGGCGGTTGGCGATGCCGGTCAGGGTATCGACCCGCGCCAGCTGCAGCAGCTGCTCCTCGACCTCCTTCACGTGGGTCATGTCGTGCACCAGCGCATAGATGCCGGCCACACTGCCGTCGGGCTGCAGGTCGGGGATATAGGTGGCCTGCAGGATGCGCGGCTCGCCGCGCAGCGGGATGCGGATCTCGTGGGTGATGGGGCGTCCGGTGAAGGCGTCTTCCAGGTGAGGGTGGATCCCGCGCGCGACTTCCTCGCCCAGCAACTGCGCCACCGGCATGCCGTCCATCTGGTCGGGCGCGACGCCGAACCATTTTTCGTAGGTGGCATTCCCGAAGCGGAAGCAGTGCTTGCGGTCGATATAGGAAATCAGCACCGGCAGATTGTCGGCGATGAGGCGCAGCCGCTTCTCGCTGGCGGTGCGCCCGCTCTCGGCGCGCTCGCGCTCGGCCATCAAGGCATGGAAGGCCCGGCCCAGCTCCCCGATTTCATCCTTGCGGCCGTCGCGCAGCACGTCGATGCCGGTGCCGTCGTCGCGTATCGAGACCACGCTGTCGCGCAGCGCCTGCAGGGGCGCGAGCAGCTGGAACACCAGCACCCAGGCCAGCAGCCCGGCCGCCAGCGCCAGGCCGCCGGCGCTGAAGAAGGCGCTGTGGCGCATGGCGATCATGGGCGCGAAGGCTTCGGCGGTGGGATAGCGCGCGGCCAGGATCCAGCCGGTCGTGCGCAGGCGCTTGTAGGCATAGATCGATTCGACGCCGTCCTTGCTGCGGGTCTCGAGCCAGCCTTCGAAGCCGTCGAGCGCGCGCTCGGTGCCGCGGTTCACGCCCGGCGCGCTGCCGACGTGCTGGAACAGGCGGGTTTCGTCCGGGTGGTCGATGATCACGCCGTCGGCCGTCATCAGGAACAGGTAGCCGGTCTTGCCCGGCTTGAGGCTGCCGATCTGGCGCAGGAAGCCCGAGCGGCGCAGGTCGACGCTGGCCGTGAGCACCGCCTCGACCTTGCCGGCCGCATCGAACAGCGGCGCACTGAAGATCACGACGTGGTTGCCCGTCAGCCGGCTGCGGACGGGGCGCGAAATCGTGCTCTTGCGGCTGGCCAGCACCTGCTCGAAATAGTCGGTGCCGCGCGCATTGAGCAGCGCCTGGCCGGGCAGCGGGCGGGTGGACAGGCGCAGTTCGCCTCTGGCGTCGAAAATGACGATGTTCAGGTACTGGTCGTCGCCCCACAGGCGCATCTGCTCGACCAGGTAGGGAAGCAGCGCGCCCCAGTCGCTGCGGACGCGGGGCGGAATGCCGGCCGTCAGCGCATCGACCTGGCGCAGGCGCTCGGCCAGCCGGTCGTCCATGAACGAGGCGGCCCCCGACAGCAGGGTGTATTGCTGGTCGCCGATCACGCTCTTCATGCCGCGCTCGGCAACCGACAGGGTGGACAGCGTGACGAGCAGCGTGGCGGCGAACACCAGCACCGCAGCCACGCAGGCAAGGCGGAGCTTGAGGTTGGCGGACGAGAGGCGCGAACCGGTGGGCACAATAATGAGTTAACTGATCTCTAGATGACAAAGTATTACATATCCCGGCCGCCCTTGTTTCATGATTCCGCGTTGCAACTCAGCGGACGCAGCCCGCCCGATTTCGCCACATTGCGGCTTCCCATCCGCCGCTGCCACTGTTGAGCTACGGCATTTTCGATTAGCATGTTGGATTCCCCGTGCCCATTGGAAACCGCCATGAGTAAATACCAGCTCCACATCAACGGCAAGACCCAGGCGGTCGACGTCGAGCCCGATACCCCGCTGTTGTGGGCGCTGCGCGATACGCTCGGCCTGGTCGGCACCAAGTACGGCTGCGGCATGGGCCAGTGCGGCGCCTGCACGGTCCACATCGACGGCGTGCCCACGCGCTCCTGCCTGATGCCGGTCTCCAGCCTGGGCAAGGGAAAGATCACCACCATCGAGGGCCTGGACGCGCAGGCCCGCCATCCGCTGCAGCAGGCCTGGCAGGAACTCGACGTGCCGCAATGCGGCTACTGCCAGTCGGGCCAGATCATGAGCGCCTGCCACCTGCTCAAGCAGCACCCGAAGCCGACCGACGCCCAGATCGACGAGGCCATGGCGGGCAACCTGTGCCGCTGCGCGACCTATACCCGCATCCGCGCGGGCATCCACCGCGCCGCCGACATCGCCGTTGCCGGAAAGGGCAAGAAATGAGCCGCGCCACGCCCCTTTCTCCTGCGCGCCGCAGCTTCCTGCGCACCAGCGCCGCGACTGGCGCCTTCATGCTCGGCATGTCGGCCGAAGGCGCGCTGGGAGCCGCCGCACGCGCGGCCGACGCGCCGGATTTCGTGCCGAATGCCTTCATCCGCATCGGCCGCGACGGCCGCGTGACCCTGGTCTCGAAGCAGCCTGAAATCGGCCAGGGCATCAAGACCTCGCTGCCGATGGTGATCGCGGAAGAACTCGAAGTCGAGTGGAAGAACGTGCGCATCGTGCAGGGCGACCTGGATACCGCCCGCTACGGACCGCAAGGCGCGGGCGGTTCAACCTCGACCCCGACCAATTACGAGAACTTCCACCGCCTGGGCGCCACCGCGCGCACGATGCTGGTGCAGGCCGCGGCAAATACCTGGGCCGTGCCCCTGAACGAGTGCAGCGCCAGCGCCGGCGCCGTGATCCACGGCCCGACCAAACGCCGGCTCGGCTACGGCATGCTGGCCGAAGCTGCCTCGAAGCTGCCGGTGCCGGATGCCGCGCAAGTCGTGCTGAAAGATCCAGCCACCTTCACCCTGCTCGGCAAGCGCATCGGCGGCGTGGACAACGCAGCCATCGTCAGCGGCCAGCCTCTGTTCGGCATCGACGTGCGCCTGCCGGGCATGCTGTACGCGGTGTATGTCAAATGTCCGGTCTTCGGGGGCAAGCCCCTGAGCGCCAACCTGGATGCGATCAAGGCCATGCCGGGCGTGAAGGACGCCTTCATCGTCGAGGGCACGCCGAACCTGAACGGGCTGCGTCCGGGCGTGGCGATCGTCGCCACCTCGACCTGGGCCGCGATCCGCGCGCGCCGCGCGCTGGACGTGAAGTGGGACGAAGGCGAAGGCGCCGGCCATAGCTGGGCCGATTTTGCCGCCCAGGCGGTGGCGGCGTCGAAGAAGCCCGGCACCGCCGTGGTGCGCAAGGACGGCGACGTAGCTGGGGCGCTCACGGGTGCGGCAAAAGTGGTGGAAGCGGCCTACAGCTACCCCTTCATCTCGCATGCCAGCATGGAGCCGCAGAACTGCACCGCCTGGTTCAAGCCGGAGGACGGCTCGCTGGAATTGTGGGCGCCGACCCAGAACCCAGGCTCGGGGCAAGCCCTGGTCACGACCACCTTCGGCATCCCGAAGGAAAAGATCGTCCTGCACATCATCCGCAGCGGCGGCGGTTTCGGCCGGCGCCTGAGCTCGGACTTCATCGTCGAAGCCACGGCGATTGCGCGCAAGGTCGCGGCCCCGGTCAAGCTGACCTGGACCCGCGAGGACGACCTGCAGCACGACCACTTCCGCCCGGGCGGTTTCCATTTCCTGCGCGGCGGCGTCGATGCGGCCGGCAAGCCGGTGGCCTGGCACAACCACTTCGTCAGCTTCGCCAACCGCGTCGAGCGCGAGGGAAAAAGCGTGCTGCAGCCGGGCAGCGGCGCCAGCCTGTCCGCCGACGAATTCCCCGGACGCTGGCTGGTCAACTGCCAGCTCGAGCAGACCCTGCTCGAGTGCCGCATCCCGATGGGACCATGGCGCGCGCCCGGCAGCTGCGTGTTCTCCTGGGTCTTCCACAGCTTCATCGACGAACTGGCCCATGCCGCCGGGCGCGACCCGCTGGCCTTCCGCCTCGATCTGCTGGGCGAGAAGGATCTGATGCCGGCCACCGTCGAGCGCGGGCTGGCCTATGACGTCAAGCGCATGCGCCACGTGCTGCAGGAAGTGGCGCAGCGCGCCGGCTGGGGCAAGCGCAGCTTCCCGCGCGGCCAGGGCGCCGGCATCGCCTTCCACTTCAGCCACCGCGGCTATGTGGCCCAGGTGGCCGAAGTCACCGTGTCGCGCGACGGCAAGCTGAAGGTGGACCGGGTGGTGGTGGCGGCCGACATCGGCGCCCAGATCGTCAACCTGTCGGGCGCCGAGAACCAGGTCGAGGGTTCGGTGATCGACGGCTTGTCGACCTTGATGTTCCCGGCGCTGGATATCGAGGGCGGGCGCATCGTGCAGAGCAACTTCCACGACTACGGCCTGCTGCGCATGCCGGATGCGCCCACAAAAATCGAGACCCATTTCATCAAGACGGCGAACCCGGTGACCGGGCTGGGCGAGCCGTCCTTGCCGCCGCTGGCGCCGGCCGTGTGCAATGCGATCTTTGCCGCGACGGGCAAGCGGGTGCGTCAGCTGCCGCTGAGCAAGACGGATTTGAGCTGGAGTTGAGACGTCGGACCAGGTCGTAGGGTGGGCGGCTTTGCCGCCCGCGCGTTCAAATCACGTTCGCGAAGCAAGGGCGCGTTTCGATCCGCACACGATCGTTGAACGCGCGGGCGGGAGACCCGCCCACCCTACTTAGTGGCCGTGCGCCGGGTCGTTATCCTTCGCCCCGTGATAGTCGAGGATCGACGCCGCATGTTCGAGCTGCTGCTCGTTCCCGGTAATCGTGATGACGCACTTGCCGATCTCCAGCCCCGGCGTGTACACGTCCTTGTAGTCCGTCCCGCCCTTCACCTTGGGTGAATCGCCCACCGTGAAATTGGCCTCGGACGGCCCGGCCTCGTCGCCGGTATGGGTGATCTCGATCCCCTCGCGGTCGAAGCCGGCGTCGAGCAAGGCCTGGCGGGCGCGCTCGGCGTCTTCGAAGTTTTCGATTACCCGTACGATCTGCTTGTTCATGGCTGCTCCATCGATTCTGTTGCAGCCACGGTAGCAGAAACGACCGCTAGACGGCGTCCGGGACCACGGCCGTGACCTCGATCTCCACCCGCGCCCGCTCTTCCATCAATCCGGCCACCTGCACCGCGCTCATGGCCGGATAGTTGCGTCCGATCACGTCGCGATAGGCCGCGCCCAGCGCCGCGCCGGCGCCCAGGTATTCGCTGCGGTCGAGCACATACCAGGTCATGCGCACGATGTGCTCGGGCCCGGCGCCGGCCTCGCGCAGCACGGCCACGACATTTTCCAGCGCCTGGCGGGCCTGGCCGACGAAGTCGTCGGTCTGGAAACGGCCGTCGGCATCCCAGCCGATCATGCCGCTCACGTAGACCTGGCGGCCGCTGGCGGCGACGCCGTTGGCATAGCCTTTCGGGCGCGGCCAGCCCGGTGGTTGCAGGATCTCCATCATTTGCCCTCCCCGGCCAGCAGTTCGCGCGCGATGATCAGGAGCTGCACCTCGCTCGCGCCTTCGTAGATGCGCAGCGCGCGGATCTCGCGGTAGAGCGTCTCGACGGTCTCGCCGCTGACCACGCCCTGGCCGCCGAACATCTGCACCGCGGCGTCGATGACTTTCTGGGCCGTTTCGGTGGCGGTGAGCTTGGCCATCGCCGCCTCTTTCGTCACGCGCCTGGCTTGATCGCGCAGCCAGGCCGCGCGGTAGGTCAGCAGCGCCGCGGCGTCGATGCCGGTCGCCATCTCGGCCAGCCTGGCCTGGGTGAGCTGGAAGTCGGCGAGGGTCTTGCCGAACATCGGCCGGTCTTTCGCGCGCCCCAGCGCTTCATCCAGCGCGCGGCGGGCAAACCCGAGGCTGGCCGCCGCCACCGAGGTGCGGAACACGTCGAGCGTGGCCATCGCCACCTTGAAGCCCTGCCCTTCCTCGCCGATGCGGTTGGCGACCGGCACGCGGCAGCCGTCGAAGCGCAGGCGCGCCAGCGGGTGCGGGGCGATGACCTCGATGCGTTCGGCGATCGTGAAACCCGGGGCATCGGCTTCGACGATGAAGGCCGAGATGCCTTTCGAACCGCGCCCGCCCTCGCCGCCGCCGTCCCCGGTGCGGGCAAAGACGATATAGAAATCGGCGATGCCGCCGTTCGAGATCCAGGTCTTTTCGCCATCGAGCACATAGCTGTCGCCCTCCATGCGCGCGGCGCACTGCATCGCCGCGACGTCGGAACCGGCCTGCGGCTCGGACAGGGCAAAGGCCGCAATCGCCTCGCCCGCGGCCACGCGCGGCAGCCAGGCTTCTTGCTGGGCTGTGGAGCCGAACAGCGAAATCGCACCGCTGCCCAAGCCCTGCATGGCAAAGGCGAAATCGGCCAGGCCGGCATGGCGCGCCAGGGTTTCGCGGATCAGGCAGATGGCGCGGGTGTCGATCGCACTGCCGGCGCCGCCAATCGCATGGCGCAGCCAGCCGCCGCGCCCGAGCGTTGCCACCAGCGCGCGGCAGGCGGCATCGACGTCGCGGCCGTGCGCCTGCCGGATGTTTTCGGCGGCCCAGGCATCGAGTTCGAGCGCCAGCGCGCGGTGGCGCGGTTCAAAAAAAGGCCAGTCGAGGTAATCGCGGTCGGGCATTTCAATCTCCCTCGAAATCGGGCTGCTGTTTCGCCACGAAGGCGTGGTAGGCGCGATGAAAATCGTTGGTCGCCATGCAGATCGCCTGCGCCTGGGCTTCCGCTTCGATGGCTTCATCCACGCCCATGTTCCACTCCTGCTGCAGCATCTTCTTGGTCATGCCGTGGGCGAAGGTCGGGCCATTGGCGAGAACGTCCGCAAACGCCCGGGCTTGCGCCAGTACCTCGCCCGGCTCGCACAGGCGGTTGAAGAAGCCCCAGCGCTCGGCCTCGTCTCCCTTCATCGCACGGCCGGTGTAGAGCAGCTCGGCCGCCCTGCCCTGGCCGATCACGCGCGGCAGCAGCGCACAGGCGCCCATGTCGCAGCCGGCCAGGCCGACCCGGGTGAACAGGAAGGCGGTGCGGCTGCGCGCGGTGCCGTAGCGGATGTCCGAGGACAGCGCCAGGATCGCTCCCGCGCCGGCGCAGACGCCGTCCACGCTGGCGACGATCGGCTGCGGGCAGGCGCGCATGGCCTTGACCAGGTCGCCCGTCATGCGGGTAAAGGCCAGCAGCCCGGGCATGTCGAGCTTGGTCAGCGGACCGATGATCTCGTGCACGTCGCCGCCCGAGCAGAAATTCTCGCCGGCGCCGGTGATGACCACCGCCTTGACGTCGTCGGCGTAGGCCAGCGCGCGGAACAGGTCGCGCAGCTCGGCATACGACTCGAAGGTGAGCGGATTCTTGCGCTCCGGCCGGTTCAAGGTGATGGTGGCGACCTTGTCCTCTACGGTGTACTGGAAATGGGCTGGCTGGTAATCGGCGAGGCCGGCGCGGCTGCCCGGCAGCCGGTGCGATTCGCCCGGTAGGTAATGCATGCGGTGTACTCCTGAAAAAATTCGTTCAACCCTCGAGCAGGCGCGCGGCCAGCTGCTGCGGGCTCAAGCCGGCGCTGGCCGCCTGCACCTGGCGCTCGCGTTCGAGGTTGCGCTCGATCTGCAGCTTGCCGGGGCGGTACTGGCGCGGCCAGGCCGCGCCCGTGTAACCGATGCGGGCCGCCTCGTTCAGCGTCCAGGCCGGGTTGGCCAGGTGCGGGCGCGCCACGGCGCACAGGTCGGCGCGTCCGGCCGAGATGATGCCGTTGACGTGGTCGGCCTCGTAGATCGAGCCGACCGCGATGGTCGGGATGCCGGCTTCGTTGCGGATGCGGTCGGCGAACGGGGTCTGGAACATCCGCCCGTACACCGGCTGTTCCTCCTTGCTGACCTGGCCGGACGAACAGTCGATCATGTCGGCGCCGGCAGCCTTGAACAGGCGCGCCATGGCTACCCCATCGTCGGGCGTGATCCCGCCCTCGACCCAGTCGTGGGCCGAGATGCGCACGCTGATCGGGCGTTCCGATGGCCACGCCGCGCGGATCGCGGCGAACACCTCGAGCGGATAGCGGCAGCGGTTTTCCAGGCTGCCGCCATAGGCGTCCTGGCGCCGGTTGGTCAGCGGCGAGATGAAACTCGACAGCAAATAGCCGTGGGCGCAGTGCAGTTCCAGCCAGTCAAAGCCGGCTTCGAAGGCCGCCCGCGCCGCGGCGACGAAAGCGGCCTTGATCGCGTCCAGGTCCGCCAGGCTCGCTTCGCGCGCCACCTGCGACACGCCTTGCAAATACTGCTGGCTGGATGCCGACACCAGCGGCCAGTTTCCGCTCTCGAGCGGCAGGTCGATGCCGTCCCACATGGGCCGGGTCGAGCCCTTGGCGCCCGCGTGGCCGAGCTGCACGCCGATCTTCGCGTCGCTGTTGGCATGGACGAAGTCGACGATGCGTTTCCAGGCGGCCGTGTGTTCGGGCGCGTACAGCCCCGGGCAGCCGGGCGTGATGCGGGCGTCGGCGGAGACACAGGTCATCTCGGCCATGACCAGCGCGGCGCCGCCCAGCGCGCGGGCGCCCAAGTGGGCCAGGTGGAAATCGCCCACCGTGCCATCGACCGCCGAATACTGTGCCATCGGCGAGACGATCACGCGGTTCTTGAGCAGCAGCCCGCGCACTTTATAGGGCGTGAACATCGGGGGCACCGGGCCATCCGGCGCCGGCAGGCCGGCTTGAGCCGCCGCCTGCCGGGCGAACCAGCGCTCGAACTCGCCGACATATGCCGGATCGCGCAAGCGCAGGTTTTCATGCGACAGGCGCTGGCTACGCGTGAGCAGCGAATAGGCGAACTGCTCGGCCTGCATCGCGGTATAGCGCGACACGTTCTCGAACCATTCCATCGAATTGCGCGCGGCGCTTTGCAGCTTGAGCACTTCGATGCGGCGCGCAGCTTCATAGCTTGCCAGCGCGCTCTCCAGGGGCGCCGCAGGATCAATCAGGCAGCGCGCCAGCTCGATCGCGTCTTCCAGCGCCAGTTTTGTGCCGGAACCGATCGAGAAATGGGCGGTGTGGGCGGCGTCGCCCATCAGGACGACCGGCACGCGGCGCCCGTCGATCTCGTTCCAATGCACCCACTGGCGGCAGGCGATGCGCGGGAAGCGGATCCACATGTTCGAGCCGCGCAGGTGGGCGGCGTTCGCCATCAGGGGGTGGCCGTCGAGATAGCGCGCGAACAGGCGTTCGCAGAAGGCCAGTGCCTCCGCCTGCTCCATCGCCTCCAGCCCGGCCGCCTGCCAGGTCGAATCGAGCGTCTCGATGATGAAGGTCGAGGTGTCGCCGTCATACTGGTAGGCGTGGGCCTGGAACCAGCCATGCCCGGTTTCTTCGAAGGCGAAGGTGAAGGCGTCGAATTTCTTGCGCGTGCCGAGCCAGACGAAGCGGCACAGGCGGCGTTCGACCTCGGGCTGGAAGACCTCGGGATGGCGGCTGCGGATGGCGCTGTTGACGCCGTCGCAGGCAATCACCAGGTCGGCGCCGAACTGGCGCGCCAGCGCTTCCTCGTCGCGCACTTCGGTATCGAATTCGAGCCGCACCCCGAGCTGGGCGCAGCGTTCCTGCAGCAGGTTCAGGAGCCGCCGGCGGCCGATGCCGCAGAAGCCATGCCCGCCCGAGCTGACGGTGTGTCCGCGGAAATGGACGTCGATCGCGTCCCAGTGGTTGAACGACTGCAGGATCGCGCGCGCGCTTTCCTCGTCGGCGCCGGCCAGGTGGCCCAGCGTCTGGTCGGAAAACACGACGCCCCAGCCGAAGGTATCGCTGGCCCGGTTGCGTTCGACGACAGTGACCGCGTAGTCCGGATGGCGCTTCTTCATGAGCAATCCGAAGTAGAGGCCGGCAGGGCCGCCGCCAACGCACACGATGTTCATTCCCGCTCCCATTCTGGTGTTGCGCGTATATTACATGGGCAGATGCTTTAAGTGTCAACTAAGCGCATGTCCCGCCATTGCAACGGAATGTGGGGCAAACCCGGCTCGTATGCCTCGTCCCGCTCGACGTTTTAGTACAATAGGGAAACTTACGCGTCGACTCGCTGCACCCGGCAAGCGGCCCCACCTCCTGAGATTGTAATGAGTACACTGCTTTCGCGCTTCCGCCTGAACAGCCTGCGCAGCCGCCTGATGCTGCTGGTCGCGCTGGCGATCACGCCCATCGCCGTCATGACGGTGCTGGGCGGGGTGCGCGAACGCGAAACGGCGATCCGCGCGTCGCAGGAAAACCTGCAGCGCCTCACCAGCCTGGCCGCGGCCAACGAGGCGCAGTCGATCGAGCGCGCGCGCCAGATCCTGGTCGATCTGGTGAGCGTGCCGGACCTGATGGGCGATAGCGCAGGCTGCAACGCCCTGCTGGCCGACGTCCTGGACCGCAACGAAGGCTATATCAACTTCGGCCTCATCCAGCTCAATGGCGACATCAGCTGCAGCGCGGTCCCTATGCTGCACCCGGTGAACCTGGGCGACCGCCGCCACTTCAAGCGCGCCATCGCCGAGCGCCGCTTCATCGCCGGCGACTACATCTTCGGGCGCGTCATCCGCAAGCACACCATCAACCTCACCTATCCGGTGATCGATCGCGCCGGGCGCGTGGTCGCGGTGGTGTTCGCGGCCATGGACCTGGCCGGGCTGGATACCTTTGTCAACGACATCAACCTGCCGGCCGGCTCGATCCTGGAGACGGCGGATTCTTCCGGCGCCATCATTTCGCGCCGCCCCGACCCGGAGCGCTGGTTCGGCAAGAAGGTCAGCCCGGCCCTGCTGGCGGCCATGCGCAGCCCGACCCACGACGCCGTGCTGCTGCGCGGCGAGGACGGCATCGAACGCCTGCACGCCTTCGCGCGCGTGGGCGGCCCTTCGCTGTCCGAATACACGGTCACCATCGGCGTGCCGCTCGGCGTGATCACCGAAGAGGCGCGCGACGCCCAGTGGATGTCCCTCCTGGGCCTGGGCGTGACCACCATGCTGGCCCTGCTGGCGGCCTGGCTGGCCGGCGACATCCTGATCGTGCAGCGCGTGCGCAAGCTCATGGACACGGCGCGCCGCATCGCGGCCGGCGACCTGGAAGCGCGTTCGGGCATCGCCTATGGCCGCGAAGAGATCGGGCGCCTGGGCGCGGCCGTCGACGAGATGGCCGCCACGCTGCAGAAGAAGGAAGCGGCGCGCAGCCTGGCCGAACGCGAGCTGCGCGCGGCCGACCAGCGCAAGGACGAATTCCTGGCGATGCTGGCCCACGAGCTGCGCAACCCGCTGGCGCCGATCAGCACCGGGGCCCACCTGCTCAAGCTGCTGCACTCGGATAACGCCCAGATCACCCAGACCTGCGCCATCATCGCGCGCCAGGTCGAGCACATGACCAGCCTGGTGGACGACCTGCTGGACGTCTCGCGCGTCACGCGCGGGCTGGTGTCGCTGTCGACCCAGGTGCTGGACCTGCGCCACGTGGTCGACGACGCGGCCGAGCAGATCCGCCCCCTCATCACTGCGCGGCGCCACAAGGTGGTGCTCGACCTGCCGCCCCTGCCTGCCAACGTCAAGGGCGACCACAAGCGGCTGGTGCAGGTGGTGGCGAACCTGCTCAACAACGCCACCAAGTACACGCCCGAGGGCGGCCATATCCAGCTGACGCTGCGCGCGGCCGGCGACGATTACGTGCTGGCGGTGAGCGACGACGGCATCGGCATGGATGCCTCGCTGGTCGAGCGCGTGTTCGACCTGTTCACCCAGGCCGAGCGCACCCCCGACCGCTCGCAGGGCGGGCTGGGACTGGGCCTGGCGCTGGCCAAGAGCCTGGTCGAGCTGCACGGCGGCAGCGTCAGCGCCGCCAGCGCCGGCCCCGGCAAGGGCAGCAGCTTCACCGTGCGCGTGCCGCGCTTTACCCAGCATGTGGAGAGCTCGATCGACGCCGCCGTACGCCAGGCGGCCACGGTGAGCGCGCCGCTGCGGGTGCTGGTGGTGGACGACAACCTCGACGCCGCCCACACCCTGAACCTGTTCCTGGCCGCGGCCGGGCACCGCATCGAGATCGCCTACAACGCATTCGACGCGCTGGAAGTGGCCAAGGTGTTCGCGCCCCAGGTCTGTCTGCTCGACATCGGCCTGCCCGACATGGACGGCAACGAACTGGCGCGCCGCCTGCGCCGCCTGCCGCAGACCGCCGGGGCGATGCTGGTGGCCGCCACCGGCTACGGGCGCCAGCAGGACCGCGACGCCGCACGCGAGGCGGGCTTCGACCATTACATGGTCAAGCCGGTCAATACCTTGCAGCTGAGCGAATTGCTGGCCCAGGCAGGCAGCGTCACCGAACAGCGCCCGGCCTGCGGCTGATGGCAAGGTGTGTTCGCTAACGGAGCGACTGCTCCGTTCGGCGTAGGATCGGGGCGACCCCATGCGAAAAAGCCCCGCCATGCTCGAAGACCGCGCCACCGCCGATAACCCGCTCAGCGACCCGCCCACCGCCGCCAAGGCGGCCGGACTGCGCTACGTCCTGGACGACCGCCCCGGCATCCGGCGCGAACAGGCGGGCGAAGGTTTTCGCTACCTCGACAGCGCGGGCGAGTCCGTCGACGACGAGGCCACGCTTTCGCGCATCAAGTCGCTGGTGATTCCCCCGGCCTGGACGGACGTCTGGATCTGCCCCCAGGCCAACGGCCACCTGCAGGCCACCGGGCGCGACGCCAAGGGCCGCAAGCAATACCGCTACCACCCGAAATGGCGCGCCGTACGCGACGAGGTGAAGTACGAGCGCATGCTCAACTTCGGCAATGCGCTCCCAGGCATCCGCAAGGAAGTCGACCGCGCACTCGGCCTTCCCGGCCTGCCGCGCGAGAAGGTGCTGGCCACCATCGTCTACCTGCTGGAAGCGACCATGATGCGGGTCGGGAACGAAGAATATGCCCGCACCAACAAATCCTTCGGCCTGACCACGCTGCGCAACCGCCACGTCAGCGTGGAAGGCAGCGCCGTCGAATTCAAGTTCCGGGGAAAAAGCGGCGTCTATCACAAGGTGAAGGTGCAGGACCGCCGCCTGGCCCGCATCATCGCGCGCGCGCGCGACCTGCCCGGCCAGGAACTGTTCCAGTACGTGGACGACGAGGGCGAGACCCGCAGCATCGATTCGAGCGAGGTCAACGACTACCTGCGCGCCATCACCGGCGAGGAATACACGGCCAAGGATTTCCGCACCTGGTCGGGCACCGTGCTGGCGGCGCTGGCCTTGCAGGAATTCGAGAAATTCGATTCCGAAACCCAGGCGAAGAAGAACATCGTGCGGGCGATCGAGTCGGTTTCCGAAAAGCTCGGCAATACGCCCTCGATCTGCCGCAAGTGCTATGTGCACCCGGCGGTGCTCGATTCCTACCTGGAAGGCACCGTGCTCGAAGTGCTGCGCGAACGCACCGAGCGGCAGCTGCAGGAAGACCTGCACGCGCTGCAGCCCGAGGAAGCGGCGGTGCTGGCCATGCTGCAGCAGCGCCTGCGCCACGAGCAGGAAGAAGAGCAGAAACGAGTATGCGAGCGCAAGATCAGGCCGGCGAAGAATACGCGTGAGTCGCTAAAGCCGCGGCGCCAGAAGGACGCGACCGGCGCGAACGCTTAGCTTATTTGAGGAAGTAGCCCGCCACTTTCCAGCTGCCGTCCGGCTCGCGCATCGGCGTGACGGTTTCGACCGCCCCGGCCTTGTTGGCGAACTCGGTCTGGTACTGGACGACCACGTAGTCGCCGTCGGGCCCACCGGGCAGGCTGCGGGTATGGGTCGAGGAAAGCAGCTTGCGCGACCTGACCTCGCCCAGCGGTTTGCGCATCGAGCCGACCACGCCGCTCCACTGGTCTTGCGGCACCGCGCCTCGCATCAGGACCGCGCCCTGGCTCCACGAGTCGCCGAACTTGCCGGCGTCGAGCAGCGCGAGGAAATCAAGAGCGGCGCCATTGGCCGCGGCGCTGCCGGCGGCATCCAGGGACGCAGGGGCAGCGGCGGCGCCAGGCTGCGCGGCGGCAGCCGGCAGGGCGAACGCGGCAAAGGTGGCGGCAAGGGTCAGGGCGGCGGCGGCGAATTTCATGGGCGGACCTCGGCGATAAAGTGGAGCCGCCAGCATAACGCGAAAGGCGCGCGCCTTATCCACGCATTCTCACGCCCTGCACACCGATCAGGAGTGCTTGGCCTGCATTTCGCCCGATGCGATGTCGGCCAGGTCGCACAGCGCCTGCAGTTCGGCCGTGCGCAGGCGGCGCGGCTCGCGGTCGATCACACACAAGGTGCCCATCGGCAAACCGGAACGGTCGCGCAGCGGCACGCCCGCATAGAAACGGATGCGCGGGTCGGCCAGCACCAGCGGGTTGTCGCGGAAGCGCTCGTCGGTGGAGGCGTCTTCGACCATGAAGGGCGCATCCTGGAGGATGGCGTGCGAACAAAAGGCCCACTCGCGCGGCGTCTCCTGCGGTTCGAGGCCGACCCGCGCCTTGAACCACTGGCGCCGCGCCGTCAGCAGCGAGACCAGCGCGATCGGCGAGGCGGTCACCGTGGCCGCCAGGCGCACGATGCGGTTGAAGCGTTCTTCCGGCGGGCTGTCGATCATGCCGCTGACCGCGAGCGCCGCCAGGCGGCGCGCTTCGTTGGGACCGATGGGATAGGCTTCGTCTCCGGACGACAGGAATTCGGGATCGGTGGGCACGGGCGCGTCCGATTCGCCGGACAGGGAGCCCGACAATGGTCCTGCACGCTCGAGCATGGCTGCGATCGTGCTCTGGCGCGTGCGGCGGTGCCCGCCCGGCGTTTTCCAGGAGGCGATGGCGCCGCTTTCCATCCATAGCTGGACGGTGCTGGTCGCGACGCCCAGCATCCGCGCCGCGGCGCTGGTGGTGAGGATCGGGTCTTCTTCGTTGAACTTGCTTGGCATTCGCAATCCTATGTGTGCGCATAGTATAGCCGATCTGCCGAAATTCCCAATGGTAACGGAAATTCATCGATATTGCGCTCAAATATTATCAGTTCCGTCAAATTAAATTAATTTCTGTGAAATACATTGCTCAAAATCACCGCAATTTAAACAAATATTCCAAATATTCAGTTGCCAAATAGAAATTGAGCTGACAGAATCCGTGCCGAATTTATCAAAGTGCTTACCGTCGAGCAGCCCAGCCTACTCAACGGGATCCCTCATGACCTTCTTCCAGCACGCCGGCCTTGCGACGCGGCTGTACCCGGCCTTCGCCCTCATCCTGTCGGTGACCCTTATCCTGGCCGCTTTTGCCGTGTCGCGCGTGAACAGCATCGAAAACGCCCTGCACAGCGCCGACGCGGTGCGCAATGCCGAACTCGATTAGCCGCGGCTGCCCTCCGGGTGGTTGAACACCTGGCGCAGGTAGGCCAGAAACGTCTCGTCGGTACACATTGATTTGCCCGCCGTGTCGGCCAGCTTGGCCACCGGCTGCCCATTGCAGCGCACCAGCTTCATGACGATGTTCAGCGCCGGATAAGGCGTGTCGTTGGTCAGCTTGGTGCCGATGCCGAAGCCCAGCATGGTGCGGTCGGCGAAATGCCGGTACAGCTCCAGGGCCCTGGACACCGTCAGGCCGTCCGAAAACACCAGGCGCTTGGTGCGCGCGTCGATCCGCAGGCGGGCGTAGTGCGCCAGCGCCTTCTCGCCCCACTCCACCGGGTCGCCCGAATCGTGGCGCAGGCCGTCGAACAGCTTGGCGAAATACAGATCGAAGTCGTCTAAAAAGGCATCCATGCCCACCACGTCGGTCAGCGCCGTGCCCAGGTCCCCCCGGTATTCCTGCACCCAGTCTTCCAGCGCGGCCTTCTGGAAGTCGCGCAGGCGCACGCCAAAGGCCTGGTAGGCCTGCAGGTATTCGTGGGCCATGGTCCCGATCGGCACCAGGCCGTATTTGCGCGCCAGGTGCACGTTCGAGGTGCCCTTGAAGAACTGGGGCAGCTCGCGCGCGAGGGTGGCCACCACTTCGTCCTGCCACTCCCCTGAAAAACGCCGGCGCACGCCGAAATCGAAGAATTCAAAGGGCGTGGCGCGTTGCGGTTCTTGCCCGAAGGCGCGCAGCTCGTCGATCTTCTGCTGCAGCCGCCCGCGCGCCTCCAGAATCGCCGCCTCGCGCTCGAAGCGGCGGAAGTACAGCTCGTTCACGATATACAGCACGAAAATCTCGAAACCCATCACGTGCACGATCGGACCGGCGGCGCGGATGCGCAGGTGCGGGCCGTCGGCCGAGACCTCGATGAACTTGCGCTGGAAGCGGAACAGCGTGAGGAAATCGGCGAAATCGCTCTTGATGAAGCGCAGGCCGCGCAGGTAGTCGACTTCCGCTTCGGTGAACATCAGCGAGCAGAGATGATCGAGCTCGCGCTCGACGTCATCCTTGAGATCGGCGAGCGGATAGGCCGGCTGGTTGCGGCAGCGGAACTCGTACTCGCCATCGGCGCCCGGGTGGCTGTGCAACAGCGCCTGCCACATCGTGAATTTGTACAGGTCGGTCTCCAACAGGCTGCGCACGACCGGGTTCATCGCCTCCATCACGCAGTTGCCGCCGGTTTCTTCGCGCGCTTTTTCGGGGCGAGCATGGTGCCGGTGCAGCCCGGGGTGCCGCAGCGGCAGGCAAACTGTTTCTTCAGGGCCGGCGTGTGACGTTCGTCGTAGATCAGCGCGTAGTTGTAGTTCAGCTCTTCGCCCGGCTCGATGTCGCGCATGGCGTGGATGTAAACGCGGCCCTCGTCCTCGAAGGCTTCGCAGTTGGGCGAGCAGGCGTGGTTGATCCAGCGCGCCGCGTTGCCGCGGCTGCCGCCGTCGATCACGCGGCCGTCGGCCAGCGTGAAATAGAAGGTGTGGTTGATCGGGCCGCCTGCATCCGCGGCGCGCTGGGTCGCTTCGTCCCACGTGATGCGCTCGCCGCGGTATTCGATGATGCGCTCGCCCGCGCCGATGGGTTTCAGCGCGAAGACACCGTTGCCGTGGACGGGGGAGGTGCGGACTTCGTAGGGGAGGTCAAGCCTGGCGGCGGGTTTGGTGGTTGTCATATCTCTATTATGGCGGTATTGCTCGCGGCGGTGCCGCACACTTTATGACGCGGGGAAGTCTTCCTCGCGGTATTCGAGGCCCTGCTGCTGCGCGCCCTCGCTGCGGCCGGCTTCTTCCTTGCGCAGCTCGACGCGGCGGATCTTGCCGGAGATGGTTTTCGGCAGCTCGCGGAACTCGATGCGGCGGATGCGCTTGTAGGGGGCGAGCCGCGCGCGGGCGAAGGCGAACAGCGAGGCGGCGACCTCGCGGCTCGGGGCGACGCCCTGGCGCAGGGTGACGAAGGCCTTGGGCACCGACAGCCGCAAGGGGTCGGGACTCGGCACGATGGCCGCCTCCAGCACGTCGTCGTGTTCGATCAGGACGCTCTCCAGCTCGAAGGGGCTGATGCGGTAGTCGGAGGACTTGAACACGTCGTCGTTGCGGCCGACGTAAAAATAATAGCCGTCTTCGTCGACCGTGGCGGTGTCGCCGGTATGGTAGTGGCCGGCGCGCATGACATTGGCGGTCTTTTCCTCGTCGCCCTCGTAGCACATCATCAGGCCCAGCGGGGCCGGGTCGAGTCTCAAGGAGATTTCGCCTTCCTGCGCCGGGGCGTCGTCGATGTCGAGCAGCGTGACGCTGTAGCCCGGCAGCGGCCGGCCCATCGAGCCGGGCTTGATCGGCTGGCCCGGCGCGTTGCCGATCTGCGCGGTGCTCTCCGACTGCCCGAAGCCGTCGCGGATGCGGATGCCCCAGGCCTTCTCGACCTGTTCGATCACCTCCGGGTTGAGCGGCTCCCCTGCCCCGACCAGCTCGCGCAGCGGCGGCGTCCACTGGCTCAGGTCTTCCTGGATCATCATGCGCCAGACCGTGGGCGGGGCGCACAGCGAGGTCACGCCGCAGCGGGTGATGGTATCGAGCGCCGCCTTGCTCGAGAAGCGCTCGTAGTTGTAGACGAAGATGGTGGCGCCGGCATTCCAGGGGGCGAAGAAGCAGCTCCAGGCGTGCTTGGCCCAGCCGGGCGACGAGATATTCCAGTGGACGTCGCCGGGCTGCAGGCCGATCCAGTACATGGTCGACAGGTGGCCGACCGGATAACTCTGGTGGCTGTGCAGCACCAGCTTGGGCTTGGCCGTGGTGCCGGAGGTGAAGTACAGCAGCAGCGGATCGGTGGCGCGGGTGTGGCCTTCCGGGTCGAACACCGTGAGGATGTCGCGGCTATCCTCATAGTCGTGCCAGCCGCCTGGTGCGCCGCCGACCGCGATGCGGGTGAAACTGCCCGGCATCGTCTCGAACTTGAAGGCCTCGGAGGCCTGGGCGACGACGTGCCTGACGCGGCCGCGCTCGAGGCGGTCCTGCAGGTCGGCGCCGGAGACCAGCATCGTGGTGGGCACCAGCACCGCGCCGAGCTTGATCCCGGCCAGCATGATTTCCCACAGCTCGACCCGGTTCGGCAGCATCAGGAGCACCCGGTCGCCGCGCCGCACGCCGCACTGGCGCAGGTATTCGGCCACCTGGCAGGAACGCGAGGCCATGTCGGCAAACGAGATCTTGCGCTCGGAGCCGTCCTCTTCCACCACCCATAGCGCGGGCGCGTGATTGTCTTTTGCCTGCTGGTCGAAGAAGTCGAGCGCCCAGTTGAAGTTCTCCAGCTGGGGCGGCTGGTAGCCGCGGTAGGCGGTCTCGTAGTCGAGCCGGTGCTGCTGCAGGAAGTCGCGGGCTTGGACGAAGCGCTGGGTTGGCGTCATGGTGTCTCCTGGTCGCTGGGTCGGGTGGCGGGCGCGGATGGGCGGTGCCGACGTGGGTGTCGTGGCTATTCTGCCATTGTTTGGGTGGGCGGTGGAAGGCGTTTCGTAGGTTGGGCGGCTCGACCGGAAAACGGGATTTTACGGGGCGTATCCGCCGCCCGCGCGTTCAATCAGACAATCCGCCGCCGCGACCAAATGAACCAAGCGTCGTCACAACCCGAGCACTGGTTGAACGCGCGGGCAAGGGACTTGCCCACCCTACGGGATAACACGGTGCAACGTGCCGGGGGAGATGCGCCGCGCCCGTCAATCGCGCCGCAGGGTCGTCACCCGCATCTCGCCCTCAGGCTCCATCATGTCGATCACGCGGCAGTCGCCGCACATGCGCAGGCGGTCGAGGTGGCCGGCGAAGGCGGGGTGGGAACCGAGGCGGCCCAGCATGTTCTCGACCATCTGCAGGGTGCCGAAGGGCTTGTCGCAGCGGATGCAGTGGAAGGGCTGGGTTTCGTTGAGCACCACCGGCTGGTTGCGCGTCTCCATGAAGGACAGGCGCGGCGCGAGCGTGATGGCATTCTCGGGACAGGTGGTGGCGCACAGGCCGCACTGGACGCAGTTCTTCTCGATGAAGCGCAACAGCGGTGCGCCCTGCCCGTCCTGCAGCGCGCCTGCCGGGCAGGCGCCGACGCAGGACATGCACAGGGTGCAGGCGCTGCGTTTGACCTCGATCGCCCCGAAGGGCGCGCCGGGCGGCAGCGCGACCTGCCCGGGCTGCTCCCGCGCGTGGCGGTGCAGGTGGTCGAGCGCGTAGTCGAGCGTGTTGCGCTTGTCGTTGGCCAGGTGGAAGACGGCCGGCTCGGATGGGGTCAGGCCGCGCGGGGCGTGGCGCAGGGCCAGCGCCAGTTCTTCGGGCGCATCGACGCGCAGCAGTTGCAGGTGTGGGCCGTCGTAGCCGAGGCCGTCGAGCACGGCCTGGGCGATTTCCATTTGCTGGTCCAGCGCGGCGGTGTACTGCGGCGCTTCAATGCCCGTCATCAGCACCGAGATACCGGAGGCGCCATAGGCGATCGCGGCGAACCAGACGTCGATGCCGGTGGACGCGGTGTGCTGCAGCGCCAGCGGGATCACCCGGCCGGGAATCGCATTGCCGATTTGCGCGAGCAGCGCGGCCCCATGCTCGGGGTCGTGCAGCAGCAGCACCGGCTCCTGGCCGCCGGCTTCGCGGTAGGAACGCAGGGCCGCCTGGATGCGCTTGCCGGTCAGCGCCGCCGGCGGGAAGGCATAGCTGATGGCGCCGGTCGGGCAGACGGTCGAACAGGCGCCGCAGCCGGCGCACAGGTAGGGATTGACCTTGATCTTGTCGCCGTCGCTTGCGATCGCGGAGGCCGAGCAGATGTCGATGCAGGCGGTGCAGCCCTTCTGGCCGTTGCGCCCGTGGGCGCAGATGCGTTCCTTGTACGAGAAATACTTGGGCTTCTCGAATTCGCCGACCATCTCCAGCATGGCCTCCACGGCCTCGGCGCGGGCGGCGTCGTCGTAGCCGGGCGCGTAATAGCCGTTGGGGCGCTGGTGGCTGGGGATCAGGCGGGCGGGGCTGAGATCGAGCACCAGGTCGAAGCGGCCCTGCTCCACCGGCTTGCCGGGCGCCTGCCAGCGCGCCTCGAAGGAGCCGAGCCAGCCGGCCACGGCGACGGTGCGCGCGATGTGTACCGGATAGGGCCGCACCGGCATGGTCTCGTGGTTGTCGAGCAGGAGCACCGTGACCGGCAGCATGCCGGCCAGGCGGTCGGCCCAGGGCAGCGCGTTCGCGGCGGAACCCACCACCAGCGTGCGCCCGCTGGAGCGGTAGTCGACGGTGACCGAGGCCTCGAACACGGGAATGGCGTCCGCCGCGAGGATGGCGGCGCTGCGCGCCTGGGCGTCAACCCCGTCCTGTACCGGGTCGAGGGGTGGAGTGTCGGTGAAACGGATGTTCATGCGGTCCCTTGTTCGGTGGTCGGCGGCGCTGCGCCATCGAGCGCCGCCTGTTCTTCTGCGTCCTGGCGCTGGTCGTCCAGCAGCCGGGCCACCAGGCCCTGTGCATGCTGGAGCGACGCCAGCATGACTGGGGTCAGCGGCGACGCCTTGTTATAGTCGCTCATGTACACGTCGAGCCCGTCGATGAGATTGAAATGCGGGTCGGCGAACAGGGTTTTCAGGGCCAGTCGCTGCACCGATTTGTCGACGCCCCTGCCCACGAAAGCCGAAAAGTCGGCGTCAGGCGTGAGGGCGGCAGCATCTTCGAGGGTGGGAAGCGGCCGGGCCTGTGCCTGCTGCGGCTGCACTGCGCCGGACGGACCGGATGCAGGGCCGACTGGCAGCGCGGCGCGCGGCGCCTGCGCGTCGGCGGAAGGCAGAGGCGCAGGCGCGTGCACCGGCCCGGCCTCGTCGTCGGCGGGCCCGGTCGATTTCAGGCGCGCCCAGCGCCGGAAGAATCCTTCATCGGACATAGTCTGCTCCGCTCATCCGTGCTGGCGGCCGCGCCGGGGCTTGGGCTGGTAGTGCTGGCGCAGGTATTCGGCCACCCAGGTATAGATCTCGGCGGGCATGGTCACGCCATCGGCCGCTTCGCCCGAGTCGAACATGCGGGTGCCCTCGACATAGCTGACCGAGGCGCGCGCCGGAATGGCCTTGCCTTCCTCCATGTGCCACAGCACGAATACCTTCGATTCGGGCGCCACCATGTTCTCGTAGTAGCCGTCGTTCTCGTCGGTGTACAGTTCGAGCTCGAGACCCGACACCAGGTAGTAGTCGCGCTCCGGGCTTTCGCTGAGCACCTGCAGGCGCGGCAGGTTGCCGCGGTCCGGCACCACGCCCACCGCGGCCCAGGCCTCGTCGGCCCAGCGGTGCTGGATGGCGCGGCGCTGCATGATGACCGCGATCGGCATCGAATCCATTTTCATTTCTTGTTCGCCGTGGTGGGTGTACTGTCGCGCTCGACGGCGGGTCCCACGCCGCGCGGCACGGAGCGGGTCTGCTGCTTCTTGACGTCTTCGCTCGGCGCCACGTTGCCCAGTTTCTCGCTCTTGATCGGGACGTTGGCGGCGTTCAGCGCCTGGCGGCTGAGCGGCGCGGCGCCCGTGGCGGGTGCTGCCGCGGCCGTGCCGGGCGCCGCCGTGGAAGGCGCCGCTGCCGGCATGCCGGCGGACGGTGGCGTCACGCCCGCGGGCGCCCCGGGTGCCGCGGCAGGCGCGGCGGCGATGGCGATCGGCGGATTGACGCGCCAGCCTTTCGAGGGGGCCTGGGAACGCCAGCGCGTGCTGAGCGCATCCATCGAGGCGGTCAGGGCTTCTTTATCCCTGGCCAGCTTGGCGTCGGCCTCGGCCTTCTTGAGCGCGGCCGCCTCTTGCTGCGCCGGGGTCAGGACCGGCTTGGGCAGTCCGGCCCATGCCGGGGTACCGCAGGCGAGCAGGCCCGCGAACGCGGCGATGGCGCCTGCCTTGAGGGAGAATCGTTTCATCATTGCTTGCCTTTCAGCTGGCTCGGCGCGGCCGGCCCCTGGGGCGCCGCGTTGGAGGCCGGCGTCGACTGCACGGTGCCGGGCGCGGGTGCGGCGGGGCGGTTGTCGCCGGAAGGCTTCTGGGTGCCGGCCTGCGCGCCCGATGGCGCGGTCACGCCGGTCGACGGGCCCTGGCCGGTCTCGCGCACGGTGCCGGCCGTTTCCGCGCCCGAACTGGTGCCGCCGGCACCGCCCGCGTGTCCGGGCGTGCCGCCGGCATAGGTGGCATCGGTTACCGGCTTGGCGGTGGCCGCGATGATGGCCCCGGAACTCTGGCCGCCGCTTGTCACCTGGCCCGGATATTTGGTCTGCGCGATGCCGCCCACGCTCGGGTTGCGGCCACGGTCGCAGCCACCGGCCGACAGGACCAGCACGGCAAGCGCGCAATGCATCAGGATGGTCGATGGTTTCATGGTCTTCCTCAATGAACCGGGCCCGGGCGTGGCCTTGGACGCACGGGAGCGCCGCCGTCGGGATGGGCGCCGGGCGCGGTCCCGTTCTTGACCTGCTCGTACCAGAGCGCGTGGTGGGCCCTGGCCCATTCTTCGTCCACGCTGCCTTCGCGCATGGCCTTGTAGGCGCCGGGCGTGCCCCAGGTGCCGATATAGATATGGCCCATGGCGGCGGCGATGTACAGGGCGGCGCCGGCCACGTGCAGGACGTTGGCCACCTGCAGCACGTAGCGGGTCTGGCCGAAGGTGACGAAGTCGAGCACCAGCCCGGTGATCGACATCAGGATGCCCAGCAGCGTGACGCCAAGCCAGAACCAGGCTTTTTCGCCGGCGTTGAAGAAGCCGGCGGGCACGTGCTTGTGCGACACCAGCCCCCCGCCCTGCTTCACCCATTGCCAGTCGTTGCGGTTGAAGAAATTACGGCGCAAGAAGGTGATGAAGATCAGGATCGAGCACAGGATGAACAGCGGCCCGACGAAGTTGTGCAGGTATTTCGAGATGATCGCGACCCACGAGAACAGGCCGTGCCCCATCCACGGCAGCATGATCTTCTTGCCGTACATGATGATGATGCCGGTGACGGCCAGTGCGATGAAGGTATAGGCCGTGGCCCAGTGCACATGGCGCTCCCAGGCGGTGAAGCGCTGGATGCGGCGTCCGGAACCCGGCTCTTCGCGGGCCGGGCCGACCGCCTTGTAGAACACGAAGATCAGGAAAGGCACGACCAGCAGGATGAAGCCCGCGATGGTGGCGAGCGGCCCGTTGCGCAGGTGGCGCCAGGTATTGCCGCCGCGCTGGACGATGACGTTCGCTTCGGTGGCCCCGTACTGGCCCAGGAAGTGGCGGTCCATGTGCACCCGCCCCGAGGCCGGGTTGGCGAGGCCGGGCTCGCGCACGACGGAATCGCCTTCGATCTGGAGCATGGTCTGCTCCTCGGCATAGGCGGGCTTGGCGTCCTTGTTGGGCACGCCTGCGAAGGCCGGCGTCAGCATGAAGGTCGCCACCAGGGCCAGCAGCACGCAGGAGACCTGCAGGGAAAACAGCCTGGCCAGGAAAGCATGGATTCGAAGCGGGTTGGCGTGCATCGTCGGCTCCTAGGGATTGGCCCGGTTGTACTCGTTCTGCTTCTGGTTGCGGTTGTTGATGGCGGCCGCCCAGGCCAGCCGGTCGTTATGGAAGCGCACCTGGAAATGCCGGTTGTCGTGCTTGCCGGCGTACTGGCCGCGCAGCCATTCGGGATGCTGGTCGACTTCGAGGCAGCCGGACAGCAGGATCGGCAGCGCCAGCAGGCAAAGCCGCAGTCGGGTCATGGAAGGATGGCTCATTGCGGGAACCCTCCACCGCCGTTCTGGGTGTCGCCGGGCACCTGGTTGCGGCGCGGCAGGTCGCCCTTGGCCTGCACCTCGCCGCCGCGTTTCGGGCGGCCATAGGCAATTTTCCAGCCCCACAGCTCGGGGCCGTAGCCGCGCGTCTCGACGCGCTGGCGGTAGATGTCGGCAATCAGGTTGGCTTCGCCCGCCAGCAGCGCCTTGGTGCCGCACATCTCGGCGCAGGCCGGCAGCTTGCCCTCGGCGATGCGGTTGCGGCCGTATTTCTTGAATTCGGCCTCGGACGTGTCGGGCTCGGGGCCGCCGGCGCAATAGGTGCACTTGTCCATCTTGCCGCGGTGGTTGAACAGGCCCGTTTCCGGGAATTGCGGCGCGCCGAAGGGACAGGCATAGGAGCAGTAGCCGCAGCCGATGCACTGGTCCTTGCTGTGCAGGACGATGCCGTCTTCGGTGTGGTAGATGCAGTTGGTCGGGCAGACCGCCATGCAGGGCGCGTCGGTGCAATGCATGCAGGCGATCGACACCGAGCGCTCGCCCGGGATGCCGTCGTTGATCGTCACCACGCGGCGCCGGTTCACGCCCCAAGGCGTTTCGTTTTCGTTCTTGCATGCGGTCACGCAGCCATTGCAATCGATGCAACGCTCGGTATCGCAAATAAATTTCATCCTTGCGGCCATGCCACCCTCCTCAATTCTCTTGGTCTGACTCTTTCGGTCCCTATGCGCTCACTAGGCCCGAACCACCCGGCACAGCGATACCTTGGTTTCCTGCATCATCGTCACGGCGTCGTAGCCGTAGGTCCAGCCGGTGTTGCAGGCCTCGCCGCGTACGGTCGGGGCGCCGCCTTCGGGGTAGTGGCGCTCCAGGTCTTCGCCCATCCACCAGCCGCCGAAGTGGAAAGGCATCCAGACCAGCCCGATCGGCACCCGCTCGGTAACCATCGCCATCATCTTCATGCGCGCCCCGGTGGGCGTCTCGACCCAGACGTAGTCGCCGATGCGGGCATTCATCTGCGCCGCATCCTTCGGGTTGATCTCGACGAACATGTTTTGCTGGAGCTCGGCCAGCCAGGGGTTGGAGCGGGTTTCCTCGCCGCCGCCCTCGTATTCGACCAGGCGGCCCGAGGTCATGATCATCGGGAAGTCCTTGGAATAGTCCACCGCCTGCACCGATTTGTAGAGCGTCGGCAGGCGCCAGAAATTGGCCTTGTCGTCGTAGGTCGGATAGGCGGCGACCAGGTCGCGGCGCGGGGACGCCAGCGGCTCGCGATGGACCGGCACCGGGTCGGGGAAATTCCAGACATTGCAGCGCGCCCGCGCATTGCCGAAGGGCGCGCAGCCGTGCGAGATGACGACCCGGATGATGCCGCCGGAGGAATCGGTCTTCCAGTTCTTGCCTTCGGCCAGGGCCTGTTCTTGCGGGGTGAGCTCGGCCCACCAGCCCAGTTTTTTCAGGAACACGTGGTCGAACTCGGGGTAGCCGGTGTCGAGCTGGCTGTCCTTGTTGGTGGAGCCGTCGGCCGCCAGCAGCGACACGCCGTTGTGCTCGACGCCCCAGTTGGCGCGGAACGGCAGGCCGCCCTCGGCCACCGACTTGCTGGTGTCGTAGAGGATAGGCGTGCCCGGGTGCTTCATTTCCGGCGTGCCCCAGCACGGCCACGGCAGGCCGTAGTAGTCGCCCTTGCAGGGACCGTCATCGGCGCGCATGGTGGTGGGGTTGAAGGTGTGCTTGTTCTCCATGTGGAGCTTGAGGCGCTCCGGCGAGCAGCCGGTGTAGCCGATGGTCCAGCAGGAGCGGTTGATCTCGCGCAGGATGTCTTCGATGACCGGCTCGTTCTGCACCACCTTGATATTGCGGCACAGCTCGTTGTGGAAGCCGAGCTTCCTGGCCAGCAAATACATGATCTCGTGGTCGGTCTTGCACTCGAACAGCGGGGCGATGACGCGCTCGCGCCATTGGATCGAGCGGTTCGAGGCCGTGCACGAGCCTTGCGTCTCGAACTGCGAAGCGGCCGGCAGCAGGTAGACGCCATCGGTGCGGCCGTGCATGGCGGCCGTCATGCTCGGGTAGGGGTCAACCACCACCAGCATGTCGAGCTTTTGCATGGCCGCCTTCATGTCCGGCAGCCGGGTCTGGCTGTTGGGGGCGTGGCCCCAGTAGAACACGGCGCGCAAATTGCTCGGCTGGTCGACGAACTGGTTCTGCTCGTTGACCGCGTCGAACCAGCGCGACACCGTGATGCCGGGCTTTTCCATCAGCTCTTTCGAGCCGAAGCGCGACATGATCCAGTTGTAGTCGACGCCCCAGGCGCTGGCGAAATGCTTCCAGGCGCCCTCGGCGATGCCGTAATAGCCCGGCAGCGAATCGCCGTTCGGGCCGACGTCGGTGGCGCCCTGCACGTTGTCGTGGCCGCGGTAGATGTTGGCCCCGCCGCCGGGCACGCCGATATTGCCCAGTGCCAGCTGCAGGATGGCCAGCGCGCGCACATTGGCGGTGCCGACATGGTGCTGGGTGATGCCCATGCACCAGACCACCGACGAAGGCTTGTTCTTGGCCAGCATCTCGGCCGCCATGCGCACCGAGGATTCGGGCACGCCGGTGACGTCGGAGACTTTATCGGGGGTCCATTTCGCCACCTCTTTGCGGACGTCGTCCATGCCGTAGGTGCGGGCGGCGATGTACTCCTTGTCTTCCCAGCCGTTATTGAAGATGTGCCACAGGATGCCCCAGACCAGCGGGATGTCGGTGCCGGGGCGCACCCGGACGAAGTGATGGGCAAAGCGCGCCGTGCGGGTGAAGCGCGGGTCGACCACGATCATCTTGGCGCCGAGCTCTTTCGCGTGCAGGAAGTGGAGCATCGAGATCGGGTGCGCCTCGGCCGGATTGGAGCCGATGAACATCACTGCCTTGCTGTAGTGCAGGTCGTTGAACGAATTCGTCATCGCCCCGTAGCCGAAGGTCTGGGCCACGCCCGCGACCGTGGTCGAGTGGCAGATGCGGGCCTGGTGGTCGCAGTTGTTGGAACCCCAGAAGGCCGCCCACTTGCGCAGCAGGTAGGCCTGCTCGTTGTTGTGCTTGGAGCTGCCGATCAGCATCAGGGCGTCAGGGCCGGCCTGCTGGCGCAGCTGCAGCAGCTTGTCGCCGATTTCATTCACCGCCTGGTCCCAGGAGATGCGCACGTACTTGCCGCCGACCAGCTTCATGGGATAGCGCAGGCGGTGCTCGCCGAAGCCGTGCTCGCGCACCGAGGCGCCCTTGGCACAGTGGGCGCCCATGTTGATGGGCGAATCGAAGGCGGCTTCCTGGCGCACCCAGACGCCGTTGGCCACGACGGCATCGACCGAGCAGCCCACTGAGCAGTGGCTGCAGATGGTGCGCTTGATTTCAGTGGGCACCTTGGCGCCCGCCACCGGGTCGGCTGCCGCTGCCGGTTCGATGACGTTCAGCGGCAACTGGCGCGCCAGTGCGCCGGCGCCGGCCGCTACGCCGGCCCCGACCAGGAAGCGGCGCCGTTTCAGTCCGCTATCGCGGGTGGTCTTCACAAGGGACATGCTGGCTCTCCGGTTGCGCTCGGGATGTGCCCAGGCCTGCTCACCAATAGGCGGCGGTCTGGTAGTAACGACGGATGTGTTCGGTTTCGTGGTAGCCGCGCTTGGCTTCCGGCTCGCGTGCAACCGGGGCCGCGGCCGGGACCTCGGCGGCGCCCGTGCCGCCGGCGACCACGGCCAGCGCGCCCAGCGGCGCGGCCCTCAGGAAGCTGCGGCGCGCAGGGTCCGGCGCCCCGGCTGCGGCGCCGGGCTTGGCTTCCGGTGCGGTGGGCGCCGGTTCCTGCCCTGACGATTGCTGTTTCATGGGTCTTGCCTCGTAGTGGTTAATCTGCGACGGCTTCCCCGACCGCGAAGGCTTCGGCTTCGATGTCGAGAAAGGCCCCGGCCAGGCGCGCGACCAGCCGGTAGTAATTGGCGCCTTCGGCGGCGGCGATGTCGGCCACGCAGCGCGCATACCAGGGCGCGATGTGGGCCTCGAAAAACTGCTGCTGGCGCGCCACCGGCTGGCGCGCGATGCCCGGCGCGCCGGCCACCAGCACGCGCATGGTCTCGCACAGCGATCCCAGGTGGTCTTCGAACTCGCCCACGCCGCGCACGCGCTGCACGCCATAGCGCGCGAGGTCGGTGCGCAGTTCGGCCAGCGGGGTGTCGTTCATGAAGCCGGACAGGTAGCGCGAACCGTAGGGATTGACCGGGGGCGTGCCGATGCTGATGAAGAGGGCGTCGAATTCGTCAGCCACGGCGGCCGGGTCCATGACGCTGGAGGCGGCCGTGAGCTGTTCCCAGGCTTGCTCGAGTGCCGGGTCGCCGCCTTCTGCCAGAACAGGGTCGGCGCCGGCCAGGGCGTCGAGCAGCGCGCCGTCGGGCGCCCTCAGCAGCAGGCGCGCCAGCAATGCGTACAGGTCGGCGCGCGCCTGGTCCTCGCCGGACAGCGGCAGCGAGATTGCGGTGAACGCGGTAGCGGACGCCATGGGGGCAGCGGGACGGTCGATGGACGGCGCGTCGGGATGGGACACGGTGCTGCTCTCCTGTTAGCAAAGCGTTACGGGAAGTGTAGTCCTCCCCTGCGACAGGCCGCGCACGGTTGACCGGCAGGCCCCGCTCCCGGCCCGCTGCCGGTCCACCCTCAACGCATGCCCAGCGCATGCATGAGCACGCGGATGACGTAGGCCACCGCCGCCAGCGCCGTTACCCCGCCCGCCCAGAGCGCCGCCATCCAGCCGAGCCGCCGCATCCATTCGCGCCGGGCGACCTTGCGCGGCCCGTCCATCAGTGGTAGCCCGCATTGGCCTTGACCTTGCCGCGGAAGACCCAGTACGACCAGACCGTGTACATCAGGATGACCGGCAGGATGAACAGCGTGCCCACCAGCGCGAAGCCCTGGCTGGCGGGCGGCGACGCCGCTTCCCAGATCGAGATCGCGGGCGGCACGATGTGCGGCCAGATGCTGATCGCCATGCCGCTGTAGCCGAGGAAGATCAGGGCCAGCGCGGCGACGAAGGGCAGCCGGTGCGGCTGGTGGGCGTCCTTCCCGGCGAGCGAGCGCAGCAACAAGGCGATGGAGACCAGCACCAGCACCGGCACCGGCGCCAGGAACACCAGGTTGGGGAAGGTGAACCAGCGCTCGGCCACGGCCGGGTCGCGCACCGGCGTCCAGATGCTGACCACGACGATGGCGGCCAGCAGCGCCAGCGCCAGCGGGCGCGCCACCTGCACCATGCGCGCATGCAGCTCGCCCTCGGTCTTCATGATCAGCCAGGTCGCACCCAGCAAGGTGTAGGCGATCATCACGCCGAAGCCGGCCAGCAGCGGGAAGGGAGCGATCCAGTCGAGCGGCCCACCGGCATAGCTGCGGCCGGAGACCGCGATGCCGTCCAGGAAGGCGCCCAGCGAGACGCCCTGGAAAAAGGAGGCCACCACCGAGCCGCCGATGAAGGCCTTGTCCCACAGGTGGCGCTCGTGTTCCTTGGCCTTGAAGCGGAATTCGAAGGCCACGCCGCGGAACACCAGGCCGATGAGCATGAAGACCAGCGGCAGGTAGAGGCCCGAGAGGATGATCGAATAGGCCACCGGGAAGGCCGCCAGCAGCCCTTCCCCGCCCAGCACCAGCCAGGTCTCGTTGCCGTCCCAGACCGGCGCCACGGTATTCATCATGGTGTCGCGGTCGCGCTTGTGCGGCGTGAACGGGAACAGCATGCCGATGCCCAGGTCGAAGCCGTCCAGCAGCACGTACATGAAGACCGCGAAGAAGATGATGACGGCCCAGATGATGGAGGTGTCGATGCCCATGCCTAGCTCCCCTTCACGGTCGCATCGTCGTGCGGCCGGTGCGGGCCGTCCGGACCTGCGTCGTCGTCGTTGCCGACGTCCGCCGCCGACATCGGCCGCATCGGCGTGCGCTCTTCGCCCGGGCCGCCCTCGGTGGGGCGCTGCAGCTCGAAGCGCTGCGGGCCCTTGCGGATCATGCGCAGCACATAGGTGGTGCCGGTGCCGAACACGAAGAAATAGGTGACGACGAACAGCGCCAGGGTGAGTGCCAGCGGCCCCACGCCGTGCGGCGAGACCGCGTCGGCGGTGCGCAGCACCCCGTACACGACCCAGGGCTGGCGCCCCACCTCGGTGGTGGTCCAGCCGGCCAGGATGGCGACCAGCCCGGCCGGGCCCATCCACAGGGCGAAGCGCAGGAAGGATCGCTTGCTCCAGATTCGCCCGCGCCGCCGCAGCCACAGGCTCCAGGCCCCGAGCAGGATCATCAGCACGCCCAGGCCGACCATGATGCGAAAGCTCCAGAACACGATGAGCGAATTGGGCCGCTGCTCGCGCGGGAACTCCTTCAGGCCGGGGATCTGCCCGGCCCAGCTGTGGGTGAGGATCAGGCTGCCCACATGCGGGATGCCCAGCGCGTACTTCGTGCGCTCCTGCTCCATGTCGGGCACGCCGAACAGCAGCAACGGCACCGCCTCGCCCGGTGCGTTCTGCCAGTGCCCTTCCATCGCCGCCAGCTTGGCCGGCTGGTGCTTCAGGGTGTTGAGGCCATGGAAGTCGCCCACCACGGCCTGGACCGGGGCCACGCCGAGGATCATCCACATGGCCATCGACAGCATCTTGCGCACCGCCGGGTTGTCCCGTCCCTTGAGCAAATGCCAGGCGCCGGACGCGCCGACGACCAGCGCGGTGCACAGGTAGGCGGCCAGCACCATGTGCACCAGCCGGTAGGGGAAGGACGGGTTGAAGACGATCGCCAGCCAGTCGACGGGCACCATGCGCCCGCCTTCGATGGCATAGCCCTGCGGGGTCTGCATCCAGCTGTTGGCGCCCAGGATCCAGGTGGCCGAGATCAGGGTCCCGACCGCCACCGCGCAGGTGGCGGCGAAATGCAGGCCGGGGCCGACCCGGGTCCAGCCGAACAGCATGACGCCGAGGAAACCGGCTTCGAGGAAGAAGGCGGTCAGCACTTCATAGGCCAGCAGCGGCCCCATGATGCTGCCGGCGAATTCGGATAAATAGCTCCAGTTGGTGCCGATCTGGTAGGCCATCACGATGCCCGACACCACCCCCATGCCGAAGGTGACGGCGAAGATCTTGAGCCAGTAATGATAGAGGTCGACGTAGACCTGGCGCGCCGTGCGCAGCCAGCACAGCTCGAGTACGGCAAGGTAACTGGCCAGCCCGATGGTGATTGCCGGAAACAGGATGTGGAAGGACATCGTGAACGCAAACTGGATGCGCGCCAGATCCAAAGCGGACATACCGAACATGCAGGCTCCTCGGTTGGGTCATGCCGGTGCTACTCGTCGGGTGTGTCCGAATCTAGCATGCCAGGCCGGCGCGCACGCTTGCCCGATGTTTTTTTGATACGCCAGCCGTGTGCTTCGGCGCCAGAACTGTTCCCGGCCGCCGGAAACGGGCGGGTACTGAGGCAGGTCAGGCCGCCGTCGAATGCTTCTTCCGGCATGCCGGGCCTTGTCTATATTTGTGTGGCTACAAGCGAGCTCGACACCACACCCCCCCACACCACCACGCTGCGAGCGTGCAAGGAGAACAGGCATGTCGGAAGATGATCGTAACGAAACCCTGAAGGCGCCGGCGCAGCAGAGGACGGCCAAGGCCGAGGTTGCCACAAGCGCGCTGGCGCCGGCACTGAACGGCACCGGCTTTACCTACCGCCACGACTGGGGCGCGCGGCGCGGCGAATGGCTGCTCCTGCTCGACTGGCCGGACGTGAATCCCCGCTCGCAGGTGTTCGTGGCCATCGGCGAAGGGGTCGCGGGCGGGCCGGACGCCGGCAAGTTCATCGGGGCGGCCCGCTACACCGTGCACAACGTGGCGCCGCGCACCCGGGGCGTGGACATCTGGGTCAACATCGAGTGGGAGGCCGACATTCCGATTTATGTCGACTACCTGGTGGTCAACCCGGAGGACACCACGGCGCGGACGGTGCAGGTGGTCGTGCAGCGCCACAGCAGCGTGGCCCTGGACGAAGCCGACGCCGACCGCATCCTGGCCGACATGGGCAGCACGCTGCAGAGCCCGGATTCGGCCGCGGACGTGGCGACCCGGGTCCAGTTCGTGCGCAACGGACCGGTACAGGTGCTGCCTCCACATATCGCCGGGACCATCCAGACCGAAGCCCAGCTGATCGACCTGCTCAATGCGGGCACGGGCGTCAAGATCGTCCAGGCCATCCGCTGGTGCGGCGGCCCCGGCGGGTCGATCATCGGCTGCGCCCCGCTCGGCAGCCCGACGGTGAACGTCATGGCGGTGCGCTTCACCCCGAGCATGGAAGGCATCCTCTGGGTGCACGAATATGGGCATAACGCCGGCATCGGCCACCGCACCGACGACCCGCGGGCAATCATGTACCCGAGCATCGGCCCGGACCACAACGTGATCAACGGCATGGAGTCCGAGCGCTACCTGGCCGGCCCCGTCACCATCACCGGCGCCGTCATGCCGGCATGCAATTGCGATGGCGAAGGGATCCAGGCGCCGAAGGATGTCCGCGACTTCGTCTCGCGCCACTGGGTCGAAGGGATTCCCTACGCGGTCGCCACGCAATACGGCGAGTCCGACGCGAAGCTGCTGCTCGAATGGCTGGCCAACGAGCCCGAGCAGCATGAGCAATTCCTGCCGGAGCTCGTCACCACGCTCTGCTTCATCGGCAGCGAACTGGCCGTCAAGCCCCTGGTCGATTTCGTGCACAGCCCCTGGGCCGGCCGCGCCGCCTTCAATGCCAAGAATGCCGCCCTGATCCACCTGGGCGACCTGGCCAACCGCTGCGGCAGCCGGGCCGCACTCGACTTCCTGACCCTGGTCGCGACCGGCACCGAGACGGCCAAGGCCCTGGCCGCGCCCCAGGCCTACAAGGCGGCGCAGGAGGCGGCCGCCCTGACGCTTGCCGCGCCGACGATCGAGGAACTGGCGGCCGAACTGGCGGTCTCGGCCACCTTCGGCCTGGCCTTGGCCGGGCGCGCGGATGCCGAGCAGGTGATCGACGGCCTGGCGAACGCGCCGGACGCCTTTGCGTTCGTGAAGCAGGCGGCGGTCGAGGCGGCCAAGCTGTCGCGTACCGTGCGCGCCCGGGGCCAGAAGGAGTATTACCGGATGAAGTCGGTGGGCTAAGATCCGGGTACCAGCATCACCCTAGCACCCAGGCCGCCGGCGTTAGGCTCCGGCGGCCTGGGTGCTGTCCTGCCCGCGCGCGCGGCCTAGAGTTCGATGATCAGTTCGGGGCGGAAGGCGTCCTGCTCGCCCTTGCTCAGGTAGCCCAGCGGATTGGCCACCACGCGGCAGGACCAGGGCCGGCCGCCCTCCTCGCCCGCCACCACGTAATCGTTGGCGCAATGCAGGTGTCCGTGCATCCAGACGTCGGCCAGCGGGAACAGCGCGTCGAGCGCATTGCAAAAGCCGGCCGTGCCTGGCGTCAGGCCATAGCGCGGGTCGGCGCTTTGCAGGCTGGGCGCGAAATGGGTGACCGCCACCGTGACGCCCTCGAAAGGCACGCCAAGCGCGCCGCGCAGCCAGTCCTGGCAATCGAGCGACATCGCGCGGATGCCTTCGGCCAGCACTTGCGCGCCGTCTTTCAGCGTGGTGTTCTTCGCCAGGTAGTAGTTCGCGGCGCGGAAGGCCTTCTCGCGGCGCTGCAACTGTTTGGTGAGCTCCTGCTCCTGCAGCGCCAGCGCGTCGAAGTCGCTCCACAGGGTCGTGCCGATGAAGCGCACCTGCCCGATCGTGATGGTCTCGCGGTCCAGCCATTCGATACCGAGCTGCTCGCAGGTGGCGCGCAGGCGGGCGTAGGCCTCGTCGAACTCGAGTCCGTCGAACTCGTGGTTGCCGGGGATATAGAGCACCCGCGCCGGCATGGCGCCTGCCCGCAGCGGCGAGAAGCGCTCCAGCCCGAACTCGCTGGTGGAAAGGCGCGAGCCGGCCTGGTAGGAGCCGATGTCGCCGGCCAGGACGACGACGTCGGTGTCGGGGGAAATCAACGGCGCAAAGGCCGGATAGCGTTCGAGGTGCAGGTCGGAGAAAAGCTGGATGCGCATGGTCGGCGCAGTATAGCCGCTTTCGCCTGCTCTCCGGCCCGCTTCAGAAACTGATCACCACCGACGGCGCGCTGCGTCTGGCGTCGCCGTGGAAGACGGCTTCGATGTTGTTGCCGTCGGGGTCGAGCACGAAGGCGGCGTAATAGCCCGGATGGTAGGGGCGCTCGCCGGGACCGCCGTTGTCCTTGGCGCCGGCAGCCAGGGCAGCGTGATAAAAGGCGTCGACCATCTTGCGGTCGCGGGCCTGGAAGGCCAGGTGGTGGCGGCCGGTGGTCACGCCCATGGCCGCCTCGCTGTCGACGCTGGAAACGAACAGTTCGTCGTACCAGAACCAGCCGTCGCCGGCCCCGCCCAGCGGCACCGCCAGGACCGCGAACACCGCCTTGTAGAAGGCCTGGGAAGCGGCCAAGTCGCGCACCACCAGCTGGACGTGGTCGATCAGGCGCCCGCGATGCAATTTCATTGTTTCCATCCTACTCTCCTGGAGAAGACGATCATGAGAAAGACTGCACCTGGACGCACCCGGCGGCGGTAGACATCCGCACGCCGGGACGGGAGCAGCTCAGGCCTTCTTCTGGCGAGCAATCCAGCTGTCCACCAGTTCGCCCAGCACGTCCAGCGGCACCGAGCCCGCACCCAGCACCATGTCATGGAAGCCCGGCAGCGAGAACTTGCTGCCCAGTTCCTTCTTGGCCTTTTCGCGCAGCTCGACGATGCGCAGCATGCCGATCATGTAGGCGTTGGCCTGGCCCGGCCAGGCCACGTAGCGCTCGACTTCCTGGGCGCCGATGCCGTAGTCGATGCCTTGCTGGCGGGTCCAGCCCTTCGAGTGCAGGCCGGTGTCGACCACCAGGCGGCGTGCGCGGAACAGTTCCGAGCCGAGCGCGCCCAGCAGGCCCGGCACGTCGCCTTCGTACCAGCCCTGCTCCACCGCCAGGCGCTCGGTGTACAGCGCCCAGCCCTCGGCATGGGCGCTGCCGCCGCTGAAGATGCGCTGGCTGCGGAATTTCGGGATGCCGGTCAGCTCCTGCTGGATCGCCAGCTGGAAGTGATGGCCCGGCACCGCCTCGTGGTAGGACAGGCTGCGCATGCGGATCATGTCGAAGGTCGGGCCGCGCATCGGCACCCAGAAGATGCCGGGACGGGTGCCGTCCGGCGCCGGCATCGAGTAGTGCGCGGCGGCCGACGGTTCGGTCAGCGGCGGCTCGCGGCGCACGTCGACCGGTGCGCGCGGCTTGAGGTTGAACAGCGGGGCGCTCCTGCGTTCGGCGTCCTTCACCATCTCGACATAGCTGGCCAGAATCGCCGGGCGCGGGTCGCCCTCGCCCTTCGGCTGGAAGCGCGCATCGAGCTGCTTCATGCGCTCTTCGATGTTCCCTTGCGTCAGGCCGAGCGAGCGCAAATGGCGGTCCATCTCGCCTTCGATGCGCGCCACTTCGCGCAGGCCGATCTCGTGGATCTCGTTCGGCGTCAGCCTGGTGCTGGTGAAGTTCTCGACCGCGCGCGCATAGGCCGCGGCGCCGTTGGGCAGGCGCGAGATGCCGGCCACGTCGCCGGTGCGCGGGTGGATCTCGAGCATGAAGTCCTGCACGCGCTTGTAGGCCGGGCGGATGCGCGCTTCCACGATCTGGGCGGCGCGCGCCAGTGCGGCCTTGCGCGCATCGACGCTCAAGCCTTCCATCTTCTCGGTGCGCTGCGCCAGCGAGGTGACCAGCACATTGTCGGCAGCGGCAGGCTTGAGGAAGGTGTCGACCTGGTACTGGGCGCGCTCGAGGATGAAGCGCGGCGGAATCAGGGAGCGGGCAGCGGCATCGCGCGCACGCGCCAGCGCTTCGTCCATGCGGGAGCCGACCTGCTCCAGGCGCGCCAGATAGCTGTCGACGTCCTGCGCGTTGCGCAGCGGGTGGGTGGTGGTCATGAAGTTGACCAGGCCGACCTGCACGCCGCTGAACTGCGAGAAGATGAAGGAATGGTCCTCGAAGGGCTCGTTGGCCACCACGTTCTGCAGCGACCAGCGCATGACGGCGGCTGATACGCGCTGGTTCTCGTCGAGCGGGCCGGCCATCCATTTGTCCAGGCGCGCCAGGCCCGCTTTGGCGTGCGCCAGCGTCTTCTGGCGCTGCGCTTTGGTCAGCGGCGTCAGCTCGCGGTCCAGTTTGGCCTGTTCGGCGCCGCTGAAGTATTGCGTGGCCGTTGCGCCCTGGGGATTCAGGCGTACCCAGTCCTCGGCGAACTTGTCGGCCCACGTATCGAAGGCCTTGTTCGGCTTGGCGGCGGCCGCCTTCGCAGCAGGCGCCGCGAGCGCCACAGTCGGCAGGCTGGCCACGGCGATCGCGGCGGGGATGAACAGGGCGCCGATGAGGGCGCGCAGGCTGCGCTGGCTTGGGGATGGCATCGTTTGTCTCTTCCTTGTCGTTGATCGTGGATTCTTGCCGTGCTTTTCCGCCGGGGAATCTAACATGGAAAAGAGCAGTTCAACAATGCGCACGTAGTACGTACAGGGCTGTTGCGCCGGCGCTGGCCGTTGGCTGCCGGGCATCAAGGCCGCCCCCGCGGCCTGGCCTAAGATCTTTCCATATCGCAACTACCGGAGAGACCGATGGACACCACCGCCAGCAAGACCGCCGCAGCCGCCGGCGACGACGCCATCGCCCTGTGGAACCCGATGGCCGCGGCGCTCTGGAGCCTGCTGCTCACGCCCGCCTTCGGCGCCTGGCTGCACGCGCGCAACTGGGAGCGGCTCGGCTACCCGGAAAAGGCCAGGCAAGCCCAGGCCTGGGTGGTCGCCATCTGCGTGGTCAGCCTGGTGAACCTGGTCGTGGTGGCGATCGCTACCGCGATCGGCTCGGATTTCAGCATCCCGTCCTCGGTGAGCCTGGCGCTGCTGGCCGTCTGGTACTGCATGTCGGCCCATGCACAAGTGAAACACGTGGCGCTGCACCATGGCGAAGCTTATGCGCGCCGCACCTGGGGCCTGGCCCTGGTGACCGGCCTGGCGGCGGTGGCCGCCTTCCTGCTGCTCAACATCGTGGTGCTGGCCGCCGTCTCGCCCTAGCCCCGGGGCCGGCAAGGCCCGGGCCGTGCGCGCACTCAGGGCGTTATCGTTTAGACTCGATTCGACACACCTGACCTATCTTCCATCGTCGAACGGGAGCAAGCTAATGCCGCCTCTATCGCATTCGGTATCCGAACAATTGAGCCAGCGCCTGCACCAGGCGCGCGAAGACCTGCTGAAGTCGCTGCGCGCGCGCACCGGTTCGGCGGACGACGAAGCGCCGGCCATCGGCCCGCTGGCCCACCAGGGCCAGTCCGATGACGCGCCCCAGTCCGAGATGCTCAGCCATAACGAGCAACACCTGGCCGACCACGAATCGGCGCTGCTGCACGAGATCGACGTCGCCATCGGCAAGCTCGAATCGGGCGGGGCAGGCATCTGCGAATCCTGCGGCTGCGACATCCCGGAGGCGCGTCTGCTGGCCACGCCTACCGTGCGCCTGTGCATCGCCTGCCAGGAACAGCTCGAGAAAGACCAGCACACCGGCCGCGGCCCGTCGATGTAGGCGCCCCGGCGTCGGGGACTCAGTTCTTCCTCAGGCGCAGCGCGTTGAGCACCACCAGCGCCGAACTGGCGGCCATGCCGACGCCGGCCAGCCAGGGGCTGAGGATGCCCGCGGCTGCCGCCGGAATCGCCACCAGGTTGTAGATCGCCCCCCAGGCCAGGTTCTGGCGGATCACCGCGAGCGTGCGGCGCGCGGTGTCGGCGGCGTCCGCCAGCGGGGCCAGGCCGTCACCCAGCAGGATGCCGTCGGCATGCAGCTGGGCCAGCTCGGCGCCGTGTCCCATCGCGAACGAGACGTCGGCGCCGCGCATCACCGCCGCATCATTGACGCCGTCGCCCACCATCGCCACCACCGCCCCCTCCTGCTGCAGCTTCTGCACGAAGGCCAGTTTCTCGCCCGGCAGCCTGCCGCCGAAAGCGCTGGCGATGCCGAGCCGGCTGGCCACGGCCTGGGTGGCGCGGCCATCGTCGCCGCTGAGCAGCACGATGGTCTTGCCGCCCTTGCGGAAGCGCTGCACCACGGCGGCGGCATCGTCGCGCAGCACGTCCTGCAGGTCGAAGCGGGCCAGCCAGGCGCCGCTGCTGCCCAGCCAGACCGAGGTGGTGCCCGGCGGCGCGGCCGAACGCGCGATCCCGCCCGCCAGTCCGGCCACGAAGGCGGCGCTGCCGACGCGGTACAGCACGCCGTCGATACTGCCCTCGATGCCCTGCCCCACTTCATAGACCAGCCGGCGCGCCGCCAGGCCGGGGGCGCCGCTGGCCGCGCGCAGGGCCACGCCGATCGGGTGCGCATTGTCCGCTTCGAGTGCGGCGGCGATGCGCAGGCAGTGGGCGGCGCCGAGCGGGCCGACCGGGAGCGTCTGGTGCAGCACCGGGCGGCCCAGGGTCAGCGTGCCGGTCTTGTCGAAGACGATGTGGGTGGCGCGCTCGAAGGTCTCGAGCGTGTGCGGCGCCACCGCCAGCACGTCGCCGCGCAGCAGCCGGCCGGTGGCCGCCGCCAGCGCCGCGGGCGTGGCCAGCGACAGCGCGCACGGGCAGGACACTACCAGCACCGCGATCGCGGCCTGCCAGGCGCGCGCCGGGTCGACCGCCTGCCAGATGCAGAATACGGCCGCATCGAGCAGCAGCAGCGCCGGCACGAACCAGACGCCGATGCGCTCGGGCCACTGCGCCGCCACCGGTTTGCCCTGGCCCGCGCTTTCGGCCAGTCCCACCAGCATCGCCAGCGTGCTGTCGCAGGCGCCGGCGGTGAGCCGCACCACGATGGCCTGGGCCACGTTGACCGCACCGCCCGGCAGGTTGTCGCCCGCGCTCTTGCGCTGGGTGCGGCTCTCGCCGGTGAGCAGGGCCAGGTCGATCTCGGTCACGCCTTCCACCATCACGCCGTCGGCGGGCACCGCCTGGCCCGGCTGCACCAGCACCAGGTCGCCCGCCTTCAGGGTTGACGCCGCCACGGTGTCGGTGTCGCGCGCGGCCGGGTCGCCGCGCAGGCGCAGGGCGGCGGCCGGCAGGCCGTCGCGGAAGGCGTCCAGCGCCTCGGTCGTGCGGCGCCGTGCATCCTGTTCCAGCCAGCGGCTGCCCAGCAGCAGGAAGATGAAGGCCACCAGGGCCACGAAATGCACCTCGCCCCGGCCCGTGGCCAGGCTGGCGCAGCTGCAGGCGAAGACGGCGCCGATGCCCAGCGCCACCGGCACGTCCGCGCCCGGCAGGCCGCGCCGCAGGTCGCGCCATGCGCCCAGGTAGAACGGCAGCGCCGAATAGCACACCACCGGCAGCGCCAGCGCCAGCGAGATCCAGTGCACCAGCGCCACCGCGCCGGCGCCGGTGCGCACTGCCGCCCCCTCGCCCGCGAGCCAGGCCGGCAGCGCGTACATCATCAGCTGCGCCAGCGCCAGGCCGGCCACGAACAGGCGCCGCCCCAGCTTGCGCCAGGCGCGCTCCAGGCGCGCCCCATGGCGCCGTTCGTCATAGGGCCAGGCGCCGTAACCGAGTCCGCGCAGCGCGCGCAGCACGGTGCGCAGGCCGCAGGCTTCCGGGTCCCAGCGCACCCAGGCGCGGGCGGCGCCGACGTCGACCGCCACCCGCCGCACGCCCGGCACCCGGCGCAGGCGCCGTTCGATCAGCCAGGCGCAGGCCGCCCCGCGCATGCCGTCAATGGTGAAGCCGGCCTGGCCGGCCGGCGGGCGCGTCCTGCTGCGCCCGCCGGCGCCGTCCGCGGCCGCCGTCTCCGGTTCGGCATGGGCGGCGGCGGCGCCGTGCGTGGGGCTGCCCTGGTCGCCGGGCCGGATGCGGGCCGGCGCAGTCTCCGGTGCGCGCCGCCGCTGCGGGCCGGCGACCGGCAGGCCGAGGCTCGCGGCGCGATGGCACAGTCCCTGGATGGTTTTCATGCCGCCGCCATGCCGTGCAGGCCGCGCGCGAGCGGCAGTTCGTTGCGCTCCAACAGGGCGTAGTAGTCGCCAGGGGCGGCCACGTTGCGGCTGCGCAGCGCACCAGTCATGCCGATTGCCGCCACGCCGCAGCCGACGGTCTGCGCCACCCCATGCAGGGGGATGCCGAACACGGAAGACGGCGCGCAGGCATCGCGGGGCGCCCCGGCCAATTGGCCGTCCGGCAGGGCGTAGCAGTCGCCGCCGATGTCCACATAGCCGGCGGCGCGCAGTTGCTCGACGCCCTGCAGGCGCATGCGCTGCGCGACCCCGCCGCATGCGCCGCCTCCGTGGGGCCGCAGCGTGACCCGGTCCGGACCGGCCTTGACGATGGTGGCGAGCATGCGGCGCAGCAGGTCGGCGCCCTGCCCCGGCAGCCCGTAGCCGAGCACCACGCGCAGCGAACGGAAGCCCGCGGCGCGCGCGGCCGCGGCGACCCCGCGCACGCGCGCCGGTTCGGCGCCATCGTCGCGCACGTCGAGGCCGATGCAATTGAATCCGAGGCGACGCAGCCGGGCGATGCGCTCGGGACTGGCGCCGCGCGGGTCGGCCCTTACCTCGAACTCGCCCGCTTCATCGGAAGCGAAACGGAAATGGCGGCGCAGGTGGGCGATCAGGCCCTCCAGTTGCGCGGCGTCCAGGCAGGCCGGCGAGAGGCCGTCGAAACGCAGTTGCGCGACCTCCTCGGTTCCGTCCAGCAGGGCGGCACGCATGGCCGCTTCGCGCTTGAGGTAGGCAAGATAGGTCGCCAGCCCGCCGAAGACCGGCACCGGCATCTCGTCGAAGCACGGGATGTGCATCCGCAGGGACAGCAGGCGCGGGCTGCACGGGGGCAGGCGGGCGGGCGCTTCCAGGTAAGCGTGATGGCCGGCGGCGGGGGCCGGAGCAAGAAGCGCCGCCGGTGGCGAAGGCGGCGTGCGGGCCGCGCCCGCGTAGGTGTCTGCATGCATGAGGTGTCTGCTCCAGCGTCCGCCGGTTTGCGCAAGTGCAAACCCGGCCCGGTCATCACGCAGTGTATTGAGCCGCGTCGCTGGAACTGTTGACCTGTATCAAATGCTCACGGGAAATTTTATTCCGCCTTGGACAGCCCTGCCGGAGACCCATTTTGCCGCACGGCGCGTGCTCCAGACCGAAGTTTGATCTACGTCAAGAACTTGTCATTCGTGTAAGCTCGCGCCATGGATAACATGACCCACTCGCTCGTCGGCCTCGCACTCGGGGAACTGGCGGAACGCGCCCTGCCCGCCCCGCGCAACGCTGCCCACGGCCACCTGCGCCGCCGCGCCCTGCTCGTCACCGGTCTGCTCGCCAGCAATTTTCCCGATCTCGACCTGGTGCTCACGCCGCTGCTGCCGGCGCCGCTCGGCTACCTGGTCCACCACCGCGGCCATACCCACACGCTGCTGTATGCGCTGCCGCAAGTCGCGCTGCTGCTGGCCCTGACCTGGCTGCTGTGGCCGGGCGCGCGCCGGCTGCTGCACACCGATCGCAAGGCGAGGTATGCCATGCTGGGCACCGCCCTGCTCGGCATGGCGCTGCACCTGGCCTTCGACGCCCTGAACGTGTACGGCGTCCACCCGTTCTACCCCTTCGATGCGCGCTGGTTCTACGGCGACCTGGTGTTCATCGTCGAGCCGGTGTTCTGGACCGCGCTCGGGTGCGCGCTGGCCCTGGCGGCCCGCAATCGCCGCCTGCGCCGGCTGTCGCTGGCCTTCTTCGGCGCCATGCCGCTGCTGTTTGCCTGGCTCGGGCTGCTGCAATGGGGTTCGGTGGCGGCTCTTGGGGGCATCATGCTGCTGGTCGGGGCCGCCCACCGCGCCGGGCCGCGTGCTGGCCTGGTGGCGGCGGTCGCCGCCTGCATCGGCTTCGTCGGCATCCAGGCCGTGGCCGGACAGCTGGCGCGCGGCGAGATCCGCGCCGCACTGGCCCACACCGCTCCGGGCAGCCGCGTGCTCGACATCCCGCTGTCCTCGTTCCCTGCCAATCCGCTGTGCTGGTCTTTCGCGATCGTCAGCGAAGGCCCGGCTGCCGGCAACTATATGCTGCGCGTCGGCGTACTGAGCCTTGCGCCCGGCATCGCCCCGGTATCGCACTGCCCGGCGCGGTTCGGCGGCCAGCCGGGCGCGACGGCCCCGGACCTCGCCTGGAAATTCAGCGAGACCGGCAGCCTGGCCGGCTTGCGCAGCCTGCAAAAGGCCAACTGCCATCTGGATGCCTGGCTGCGCTTTGCGCGGGTGCCCTCGCTGCTTGGGGGCAGCGCCACCGACCTGCGCTTCGGCGCGCCCGGCGAGCCGAATTTCTCGACCCTGCCGTATGCGCAGTCGGCCGGCCAGCCCTGCCCGGCGCCGGTGGCCCGCTGGGGCTATCCGCGCGCCGACCTGCTGGGGCAGACGCACGCCACCCCTTGAGGCTTACTGACCCCGAGTCATCAACCATCGTGCCCATTCATGACGGGCATTCATAAGCCTTAACATTTCCGCCATGCGTGCGCACGCCTCGCACGCTCTACCATGGTGCGGCCGCGTATCGCGTGGCGGACACGCCGTGGGCGCTGGAAGCCGTCAAGCGAACTGCACGCCGCCCAAATACGAAAAGCGTTATGTTCCTGTAATCCCCTGACTCCCAGCACGCGCTCGTCCAAACACTCTCCAGAAAGGAATACCGATGCCCGACTTCGATCCAAACAGGCGCCAGTTGCTCAAGGCCTCGACGGCCGCCGTCGGCGGCGTCGCCGCGGCCTCCGGATTCGCGCCGCAAGCGGCAGCCGCCGCGGCCCCGTCGGCCCCGGCGCGCACCACGCCCGCATTGATGAGTGTGCTGCTGCGCGTGAACGGCAAGGAGCACCAGCTGATGGTCGACCCCCGCACCACCCTGCTCGACGCCCTGCGCGAGCGGCTGCAGCTGACCGGTTCCAAGAAGGGCTGCGACCAGGGCCAGTGCGGCGCCTGCACGGTGCTGATCGACGGCCGCCGCACCACCTCCTGCCTGACGCTGGCGGTGATGCAGGAAGGCCATGACATCACCACCATCGAAGGCCTCGGCACGCCGGGCAGCCTGCACCCGCTGCAGGCCGCCTTCATCAAGCACGACGGCTTCCAGTGCGGCTTCTGCACCCCGGGCCAGATCTGCTCGGCCGTGGGCATGCTGGACGAAGTACGGGCCGGGATGCCGAGCCATGTGACGGCCGACCTGACTGCCGGCACCCAACCCGGCGACATGGAGTTCCGCGAGCGCATGAGCGGCAACCTGTGCCGCTGCGGCGCCTATTCCAACATCCAGGAAGCGATCGCCGAAGTTGCCGGCATGCCCTCGAGCGCAGCGGGAGCCAGGCGATGAAAGCCTTTACCTACGAACGCGCGAAAACCCCGGCCGAAGCCGCGGCCAGCGCCGCCCGCACCCCGGGCGCGCGCTTCATTGCCGGCGGCACCAATTTGCTCGACCTGATGAAGCTGCAGATCGAAACGCCGACCCACCTGATCGACGTCAACGACCTCGCGCTCGACCGCATCGAGCCGCTGGCGAACGGCGGCCTGCGCATCGGCGCCCTGGTGCGCAATTCCGACCTGGCCGCCGACATGCGCGTGCGGCGCGACTACGGCGTGCTGGCGCGCGCCCTGCTGGCCGGCGCCTCGGGCCAGCTGCGCAACCAGGCCACCACCGCCGGCAACCTGCTGCAACGCACCCGCTGCCCGTATTTCTACGACACCAACCAGCCCTGCAACAAGCGCAACCCGGGCAGCGGCTGCAGCGCCATTGGCGGTTTCACCCGGCTGCACGCCATCGTCGGCCAGAGCGATGCCTGTATCGCCACCCACCCGAGCGACATGGCGGTGGCCATGCGGGTGCTCGACGCCCAGGTCGAGACCATCAACCCGGGCGGCGCCACCCGCATCATCCCGATCGCGGATTTCCACCGGTTGCCGGGCAAGACCCCGCACATCGACCACAACCTGCAGCCCGGTGAACTGATCACCGCCGTCACGCTGCCGGCGCCGCTGGGCGGCGTGCAGGTCTACCGCAAGGTGCGCGACCGCGCTTCCTACGCCTTCGCCCTGGTGTCGGTGGCTGCCGTCATCACGCCCGGCGGCGGCCGGGTGGCCCTCGGCGGCGTGGCGCACAAGCCATGGCGCGTGGAAGCCGCGGAAAGCCTGCTCGCGCGCGGCGCCCAGGCCTTCGCCGGCGCGCTGCTGCAGGGCGCACGCACGACCGAAGACAACGCATTCAAGCTGCCGCTCGTGGAACGCACGCTGGCGTCCATCATCGCTGACGCAAAAGCCCAGGGAGGCCCGCTGTGAAATTCAACGAACCCGCAACGACCAACCCGATCGACCAGCTCAAGGTCGTCGGCCAGCCGCTCAGCCGCATCGACGGCCCGCTCAAGACCACCGGCACGGCGCCGTATGCGATGGACCGCCACGACGTGGTGCCGAACCAGGCGCACGGCTACGTGCTCGGCTCGAGCATCCCCAAGGGCCGCATCGTCTCGATCGACGCCGCCGCCGCGAAAGCCGCGCCGGGCGTGATCGCGGTGGTCACCGCCGCCAATGCCGGCAAGATCAACAAGGGCAATTTCAATACCGCGATGCTGCTGGCCGGCCCGCGCGTCGAGCACTACCACCAGGCAGTGGCCCTGGTGGTGGCCGAAACCTTCGAGCAGGCGCGCGACGCCGCCCACCTGGTGCGCGTGCGCTACGAGCGCGACAAGGGCGTGTTCGACCTGCACGCGGTCAAGAACAAGGCGACCGCGCCCAAGAAGGGCGATGTCGCCGAGACCAGCGTCGGCAACTTCACCGGCGCGTTTGCATCGAGCGCGGTGCGCCACGACGCCGAATACGCCACCGCGCACGAATCGCATTCGATGATGGAGCCGCATGCCAGCGTCGCCGCCTGGGACGGCGACGCCCTCACCCTGTGGACCTCGAACCAGATGGTGGCCTGGAGCGTGGGCGACCTGGCCAAGACCCTCGGCATCCCGAAGGCCAAAGTGCGCGTGATGTCGCCGTATATCGGCGGCGGGTTCGGCTCCAAACTGTTCCTGCGCGCCGACGCCGTGCTGGCCGCGCTGGGCGCGAAGGCGGCGGGCCGCCCGGTCAAGGTGAGCCTGCAGCGCGCCCTGATCCCGAACAACACCACCCACCGCTCGGCCACCTACCAGCGCATCCGCATCGGCGCCACCCGGGAGGGAAAAATCACCGCCATCGGCCACGAAAGCGCCTCGGGCAACCTGCCAAGCGGCAGCCCGGAAAACGCGGCGACCCAGACCCGCTCGCTGTACGCGGGCGAGCACCGCATGACTGCCAACCGGGTGGTCGAGATGGACCTGCCCGAAGCCAATGCGATGCGCGCGCCGGGCGAAGCGCCCGGCATGGCGGCCCTCGAAATCGCGATGGACGAGATGGCGGAAAAGCTCGGCATGGACCCGGTGCAGTTCCGCATCCTGAACGACACCCAGGTGGTGCCGGACAATCCGGAAAAACCCGCCGGCGCCGACCCGCAGTCGAAAAAGCCCGAGGAAAAGAGCAAGCACAATCCGCATCCGCCGTTCTCGAAGCGCCAGTTCGTGCAGTGCCTGCAGACCGGCGCCAAGCAGTTCGGCTGGGACAAGCGATCCAGCCAGCCGGGCAAGGTGCGCGATGGCCGCTGGCTGGTCGGCATGGGCATGGCCTCGGCCTTCCGCGACAACCTGCTGATGAAGTCGGCCGCGCGCGTGCGCCTGGACCGGCGCGGCATCCTGACGGTGGAAACCGACATGACCGACATCGGCACCGGCAGCTATACCATCCTGGCGCAGACGGCCAGCGAGACCATGGGCATCCCGATGGACAAGGTGAAGGTGCGGCTGGGCGACTCGAGCTTCCCGGCCTCGTGCGGGTCGGGCGGCCAGTGGGGCGGCAACAACTCGGCGGCCGGCGTGTACGCGGCCTGCATGAAGCTGCGCGAAGCCATCGCCGCCAAGGTGGGCTTCGACCCGGCGCGCGCCATCTTCGCCGATGGCCTGGTGCGCTCCGGCGAGCGCAGCCTGCCGCTGTCCGAGGCCGTGGGCGAGCGCGAACTGGTGGCCGAAGACCTGATCGAATACGGCGACATCCACAAGCGCTTCCAGCAATCGACTTTTGGCGCCCACTTCGTGGAAGTGGCGGTCGACAGCGTGACCTGCGAGGTGCGCATCCGCCGCATGCTGGCGGTGTGCGCGGCCGGCCGCATCCTGAACCCGAAGACCGCGCGCAGCCAGGTGATCGGCGCCATGACCATGGGCGCGGGCGCGGCCCTGATGGAAGAACTCGCGGTGGACAAGCGGCTCGGCTATTTCGTCAACCACGACCTGGCCGGCTACGAGGTGCCGGTGCATGCCGACATCCCGCACCAGGAGGTCATCTTCCTGGACGAGACGGATGCGACGTCTTCCCCAATGAAGGCCAAGGGCATCGCCGAGCTGGGCATCTGCGGGGTAGCGGCGGCGATCGCGAACGCGGTCTACAACGCCACCGGCGTGCGGGTGCGCGAGTATCCGATCACGCTGGACAAGCTCATTACGAAGATGCCGATGCCGGTGTGACCCTGAACGGGTGTTGATCTTCGCAAGGTGGGCGGGTTCTCCCGCCCACCTTACGCTCCCCGGTTCAACCTGCCCAGCAGGGCATCGATCTCGTCGAGCCCCGCCGGCTTGGTCAAGTGGGCGTCGAAGCCCGCGGCATGCGCCTGGCTGCGGTCGTGTTCCGCGCCCCAGCCGGTATGCGCGGCCACCAGCGCGCCGTCGAGGTGCGGCAAGCTGCGGACCGCACGCGCCAGCTCGTAGCCCGACATTCCCGGCATGCCGATATCCAGGATCAGCAAATCGTAGGTTGCCGCTCGCGCCAGCGCCAGCGCTTCGGCGCCTTCGTGCGCCAGCGTCACCCGATGGCCGCGTGCGCCCAGCACGGCCGCCAGCATGGTGGCGGCGTCGCGGTTGTCGTCCGCCACCAGGATGCGCAGCGCGCTCGCCGCACCGGTGCGCGCCGGTGTGCGGCCGTCCGGCGTCGCCGGCCCGCCGTCCCCGCCCGGCAGCGACGCCGGCAACGGCGATGCCAATGGCAGCCGCAGGGTAAAGGTACTGCCCTGCCCCACGCCGGCGCTGGCGGCGCTGATCGTGCCGCCATGCATCTGCACCAGGCTGCGCACCAGCGCCAGCCCGATCCCGAGGCCGCCCTGGGCGCGCTCGATATTCTGCGAGACCTGGCTGAACATCTCGAACACGTTTTCGAGCGCGTCGTGCGGAATGCCGATGCCGGAATCGCGTACCGACAACACGAGTTCGGGCGCACCCCTACCTGCATCGACGGCGGCCGCCAGCGACACCGTCCCCCCGGCCGGCGTGTACTTGCAGGCATTGGTCAGCAGGTTGGTGAGGACCTGCGCCAGCCGGGTCTGGTCGGCATCGAGCCACACGTCGTCGGCTGGCAGGTCGACCTCGAGCCGGTGTCCGGCCCGGTCCACCATGGGCATGACGCCTTCGATCGCGATTGCGATCACCTGGCGCAGCGCGATGCGTTCGGGCTTGAGTTCGATCTTGCCGCTGTCGATCCGTGCAATGTCCATCAGGTCGTCGATCAGGTGCACCATCTGGCGCAGCTGGCGGTCCATCATCGCGCGCGCCCTCTCCAGCGCCTGCGGGGTGCAGCCGGGCAGCTGCATCAGGTCCAGGCCGGTGCGCAGCGGGGCCAGCGGGTTACGCAGCTCGTGCGCCAGCGTCGCCAGGAAGCGGGTCTTGCGGTTGTTCGCATCGAGCAGGTCCACGGTCGCCTGGCGCAGGCGTTCTTCGGCCAGCTTGCGCTCGTTGATGTTGCGGCTGACGGTGGCATAGCCTTCCGGTTCGCCGCCGGCGTCGCGGATCACGTACACGGTATAGATCATCCAGACCGCTTCGCCGCTGCGGAAATGGCGCATCCGGATCTCGGTCTCGGCATGCCCTTCGCGCGCCACGCGCGGCAGGAACTCGTCGGTAATGAAAGCGCGGTCTTCCGGGAAGAAGAAGCCGGCGACCGGGGTGGCCATGGCCTCGTCCAGCGAGGCGGCGCCGACCAGGCGCACCGCGGCCGGGTTCAGGAAGAAGGGCTGCAGGTCAAGGCCCGCCATGCCGATGAAGTCTTCGCTGCGCTCGGCCAGCGAAACGAAGCGCTGCCGGTCCATCTCGGCCTGGCGGCGGTCGTGGATGTCGCTGGTCGTGCCAACCCATTCGCGCACCTCGCCGTCCTGGCCGACGATCGGCACCGCGCGCGCCGCCGTCCAGCGATACTCGCCGCCGGCGCTGCGCAGGCGCTGCTTGCCCTCGTACAGCCGTTTTTCGGCAACGCAGCGCTTCCAGCGCGCCAGCGCCGGCCCCCGGTCGTCCGGGTGGACCGCATCGACCCAGCCATATCCCTTCCATTGCTCGTAGGTCTGGCCGGTGTAGGCGCGCCAGGTCGGGGAGTCGGCTTCGATCGCGCCGTCCGGACCGCAGTGCCAGACCACCTGGGTCGAGGCCACGATCAGCGAGCGGAAACGCTCCTCGTTCTGGCGGATCGCTTCTTCCGACTGCAGGCGCTCGGTAATGTCGCGCGTGGTGCCGGCTACTGCCTCGACTTCGCCATCGGGACCGATGACGGGGACGAAGATGTATTCGTACATGCGGCGCCCGAAGGTGCCGTCGAACGGCACCACGCCCTTGATCGGCGCCTTGCTCGCCTTGACCTGCTCGATCTCGCGTCCGTGCATCTCGGCGTGCCAGGGCTCGTAGCCCAGCTCGAGGCAGGTCTTCCCGATCGAATCGTCCCAGCTGCGGCCCCACATCCTGAGCAGCACTTCGTTGGCATAGGTGAAGCGGTGCTCGAGGTCGAACACATAGGCCAGGTCGGGCGTGTGCGAAAGGAAGGTTTCGTACAGGCGGTGGCGCTGCTCGAACCGGCGGCTCACCGCGAGCAGGTCCTGCCATTCCTCGACCTGGCGCGCCAGCCGCTGCTCGGCGGCGGCCAGCGCCGCTTCGGTTTCCGCCTTGGCGCGCGCCAGCCCGGCCTCGGCCAGCTTGCGCTGCGCCACTTCCTGCTCGAGCCGGCGGTTCAGCTCCTGCAGGGCCCTCGCGTTGCGGTGCTCCTGCGTGACGTCGTTGCAGATCGCCAGCACGCCGCGCACGCCGCCGCCGTCTTCGATCGGACTGTAGCCATAGGTCCACCAGGCGTCGCTCAGGACGCCGTTGCGTACCAGCGGCACCAGCTGGTGTTCGTGCCAGGTGGCCGCGCCGCCGGACATCACCTGCGCGATTTGCGGCCCGATGATCGGCCACGCCTCGTTCCAGCATTCGCGTCCGCGCTGGCCCAGGGCCGCGGGGTGGCGCGCCGTGTCCAGCGTGGCGCGGTAGGCGTCGTTGTAGAACTGGATGAGTTCGGGGCCCCACCAGATGAACATCGGGTGGTGCGAGGACAGCAGCAGCCGCAGCGTGGTGCGCAGGGCCGCCGGCCAGAGCTCGGGATCGCCCAGCGGCGTGGTGCGCCAGTCGAAGGCGCGTATCAGCGCACCCATTTCGCCGCCGCCGGCCAGGAAGGCTGCCGGGGCAGGCGAGAACTTGTCGCAATCGGCAGCGTGCATGTCGTCAATGGGATCGGAGTGAAGTGCCGCACAGTATAGCGGAGGGGGCCGGCATCACGGACGAGCGCGATACGGATGTTGCTATACGGCACAACTGCAAGCCTGGCGTTCTCTACGGAAACCGTTGTTTCGCCCGTTACGGTTTGGAACAATTTCGAGTCGTGCAGTCGCGCTGCCGGGCTTACGATAAATGCATGAACTTCAGCTTTTCAACTCCACACAGCGGCGATTGCCTGGTGAAGCTTTGGGCCAGCGGGCGCTACGGCTTTTCCCTGCCGAAGAAGGTCGACATCACCGCGCCGGATGGCGTGACCTCGACCTATCTCCATCACAGCCGCAAAGTCGGCCAGGGCGCGGAACTCACCAACCGCACGCTGGTCAGAATCGCGATCGCCCAGTTCCTGCGCGGACTGCGCGGCGAGGCTGTCGAGATCGAGGATACGGTGGCGCCCTTCAAGGGCACCCTGACCCAGATCCGGCCCTTCTCCCCGCCGCCACCGCCGCCCCGGGTGCGGCCCTCGCGGGTCATGCCGCGCCCGGCGGCCACGGCGCCCCTGGCTGCCGGCTCCTGCGCAAAGGAAGCGGCATGAAGCACGACACGTCCACGCACCACAAGGTAAGCACCCATGCGAATTTCGTACACTCCCGGCCAGGTTGCCATGCTCATCGCCAGGGCAGAACGCCAGCTCGAACAGGTCGTCGCCGACTCGCTCCACCAGAATGGGGGGAGCCGCAACATCGCCCGCTCGGCCCACCATGCGCTGCATGAGACGGTGGTGACCCTGATGCGGCTGTTCCGCGAGCAGGTGCCCGGGGGCGCGGCGGCGGCGACGCGCATCGCCCGCGAATATGCGAAGGGCGCCGACGCGCACTCGGGCGCCCCGACCATGGCCTGCGTGCGCACCATCCTGTCGGTGGTGGAGGACGCGCGCGCGAGCTTCCTGCCCGAGCCGGAAGCCGAGCATCCTCACACGCTGTAGTCGATGCTGCTCATGTGGTCCTTGCCCATGCGGTCCCCGTACACCGGGTAGCGCGAGAGAACGGTTTCGATTTCCTGCACGTCGGCCGCGCTCAGGCGCAGGCGCTGCGCGCCCAGGTTTTCAAGCAGGTGCGCCTCGCTGCGCGTACCGGGAATGGGGACGATGTGCGGGCCCTTGGCCAGCAGCCAGGCCAGGGCCACCTGCGCCGGCGTCGCGCCCTTCCCGGCCGCATAGGTCCTGAGCCAGTCCGCGATGGGCATGTTGAGCTTCAAGAAGTCTTTAGAGAAGCGCGGGAAGCCCGCACGGAAATCGAGCGCCGGATCGAAGGTCGTCCTGGTGTCGATGGTGCCGGTCAGGAAGCCCGCGCCGAGCGGAGACCACGGCACGAAGCCGATGCCCAGCGCCTTGCAGGTATCCAGCACGCCGTTGAGTTCAACGTTGCGGGTCCACAGCGAATACTCCGACTGCACTGCCGCGACCCTCTGCACCGCATGCGCCCGCCGGATGGTCGCGGCGCTCGCTTCCGACAGGCCGAAATGCAGCACCTTGCCCTGCTTGATCAGGTCCTTGACCGCGCCGGCCACCTCTTCGATCCGCACCCCGGGGTCGACGCGATGCTGGTAATACAGGTCGATGCGATCGGTGCGCAGGCGCTTGAGGGAGGCTTCCACCACCCGGCGGATATGCTCGGGACGGCTGTTCAAAGCTGTCGTGCCGTCGATGGCAAAGCCGAACTTGGTGGCGATCTGCACCTTGTCGCGGAAGGGCGCGAGGGCCTCGCCGACGAATTCCTCGCTGGTGTAGGGTCCGTAGACCTCGGCGGTATCGAAGAAGCTCACCCCGTTCTCGAAGGCCGCGCGGATGGTCCTGATCGCCTGGGCCCTCGGAACCGGCGCATTGTAGTTGCCGGCCACATTCATGCATCCCAGGCCGAGTGGCGAGACCTGCATCGTTCCCAGGCTGCGCTGGTTCATATCGTTTCCTTTGGTGGCGGGGTGACCGGTCGGGTGGGCCTTGATGGCCGGCGCTGCGGCGACTGCCGCGCCCACTGCCATCGCGTCCTTCATGAATGCGCGGCGTTCGTTGTTCGTTGCCATAAGTTGGTCCTTGCTGTTGGAAGCGGGCCATGACGGCCCCAGGACGATCAAGATAGCAGCGCGCGATCCATATGATTAGATGCGATAATGCTCTGACACTTATAAGAACCGGTTATAGATGACGAAAGAGAGCCTGGACGACCTCGCTGCTTTCCTGGCCGTGGCCAGCCAGCGCAGCTTCACCCGCGCAGCGGCGCAGCTGGGCATGTCGCAACCTGCCCTCAGCGCAAAAATCACGGCGCTCGAAGCGCGGCTGGGGGTGCGTTTGCTGACCCGGACCACGCGCAGCGTCTCCACCACGGAAGCGGGCCAACGGCTGCTGCAATCGATCGGGCCGCATTTCGACGGGATCGCCGCGAGCCTGGCCGACCTGGGCGATTACCGCGACAAGCCGGCCGGAAGCCTGCGCATCACGTCGGTCGAACACGCTTCCCACACCATCGTGCTCCCGGCGCTGGCCAGGCTGCTGCCCGACTATCCCGACATCGCGGTCGAGCTGATCAACGATTACAGCCTCGCCGACATCGTCGCGGAGCGATTCGATGCCGGCATTCGCCTGGGCGAACAGGTGGCGCAAGACATGATTGCGGTGCGCATCGGGCCGGATTTCCAGCAATGCGTGGTCGGCACGCCGGCGTATTTCGCGCGGCATGGCAGCCCCCGCACGCCGCACGAGCTCACCAGGCATCTGTGCATTTCCCTGCGCCTGCCGACTTCCGGGGGAGTGTGGTCCTGGCCCTTCGTCAAGGACGGCCACGAACTGAAGTTGCGGCCCGCGGGCCCCTTGTCGTTCAACACGATGACGCTGCAACTCGACGCCGCGCTTGCCGGCTTGGGACTGGGCTACCTGCCCGAGGACGTCGTCGGCCAGCACCTTGCTGCGGGAAGACTGGTGCGCGTCCTGGCCGACTGGTCGGTGTCGCTGTCCGGGTACCACCTTTACTATCCGAGCCGCCGCCAGCCCACCGCCGCATTTTCCCTGCTGGTCGATGCCTTGAAGTTTCGCGCCTGAAGCGGCTCAAGCGCCGGCCGCCTGCAACTGGCGCGCGCGGGTGGTCCCGCCCACGCCCACCGCCGTGGCGATCGCCAGCGCCTGGAACAGCGCCACGCCGGCGAACACCCAGCCAGGGCGTCCCGCATCCATCACCAGCCCGAACAGCAGCGGCCCGATCGCCAGCCCGCTGTCCAGTCCCGAATACACGACGCCGTACACGCGCCCGGTCGCCCCCTGCGGCGCGGCGGCGCGGATCATCAGGTCGCGCGAGGGCCCGGCCACGCCCGAGCACAGGCCGATCAATCCCATCAGCGGCAATGCCATCCAGCCAGGGCCCGCGCCGAAGGCCAGTACCAGCGCCAGCAGCGCGGCAACGCTGAAGGCCAGCGCCACGGTGCGGTCATGGTGGCTTGAGCCCGCACCGAGGAAACCGCCCGCCACCATGCCCAGCGCCGAAGCCAGCATGTAGGCGGTATACGAACTGGTGGCAAGCGCATGCGAGATCCCGTACAGCGACTCCAGGCTGATCGTCGCAAAGCTCTGGATGCCGCCCAGGGCGACCGCGGTGAGGAGGAAGAAGGCGAAGCACAGCCACACCGCGCGCAGCTTGAGAAACGCCAGCGTATTGCCCTGCGTGCCCGCGGCATGGCGCACGATCGGGTCGGGATACAGCGCGTGGCGGTTCAGCACCAGCAGCACCAGCACCGCCAGCGGCAGCCCGGCCGCCGCCAGCAGCGCGGTGCGCCAGCCCTGCACCGCGGCGATCGAAGCCAGGAAGACCGGCGCCGCGGCCCAGCCGATATTGCCGACGATGCCGTGCACCGAAAAGCCGTGCGCCAGCCGGGCGGGAGAGACGCGCTGGTTGAGCAGCGTGTAGTCGGCCGGGTGGAAGATCGCATTGCCGGCGCCGGCGATCAGGGCGCCGGCCACCAGGCCCGCATAGCTGTCGGCGCCGGAGAGCACCACGGCCGACACGCCCAGCATCGAGATCCCGAAGAACAGCACCGCGCGGGCGCCAAAGCGGTCGACCACGAAGCCGGCCAGTGCCTGCCCGATGCCGGAGACCACGAAGAACATGGTCATCAACAGGCCCAGCTCGGTGTAGCTCAGGCCGAAGGCGGGCTTGAGCCAGGGGATCAGCGCCGCCAGGATCAGGTGGTAGAAGTGCGAGGTGCCGTGCGCCAGGCCCACCAGGCCGATCACGCGGGCGTCCTGCCGCAGGGTGTTGTTGTTGTCCATGCCATGCCCTTTATCGAAGATCCCAGTGTAGGCAGATCCCGGGCGTCCGATTTAAGATAGCGCGTCAAGATTTGTCGAGAACCTGCCATGTCGCTGCCGCGCCCGCTCTTACCGCCCATTCCCGGCCCCGGGCCGACCGACGCCTGTCCGGTCACCCTGGCCTCGCGCAACCTGCCGGCCGACGTCTCGATCGGCGCCCACAGCCACGAATGGGCGCAGCTGACCTATGCCGCCAACGGGATGCTGCGGGTGAGCGCCGACGGCAGCAGCTGGATCGTGCCGCCGCAGCGGGCGATCTGGATCGCGCCACATATCGAGCACGAGGTCACGCTGCTGGAGCCGGCATGCCTGAGCCCCTTGCGCATCCACGCTTCGCGCGCCCTGTTCCCGGGCGAGACCTGCCGCGTGGTGGAAGTAAGCAGCCTGCTGCGCGAACTGCTCGCGGTGATGGTGGCCGGCGGCGCAGCCTTGCCTCCCCGGCGGGCCACCCTGGTCGGGGAGCTGATCCTGGACGAACTGGCGCGTGCGCCGACCCGGCCGATCCGGGTGCCGCTGCCGCGCGACAAGCGGCTGCGCGGCCTGTGCCAGGCACTCATCGACAAGCCGGGCGACACCCAGACCCTGGGCAACTGGGCCAGCGAGGTGGGCGCATCCGAGCGCACGCTGGCGCGGCTGTTCGAGCGCGAACTGGGAATGAGTTTCGGCCAGTGGCGCCAGCAGGTGCGGCTCGCGCACGGGGCCTCGCTGATCGCGCGCGGCCTGCCGCTGTGGCAGGTGGCGCAGCAGCTGGGCTATGCCAGCCAATCGGCCTTCACGGCGATGTTCAGGAAGACCTTTGGGACCACGCCATCGGCCTTCTTCGCCGGCGAGCAGCGGCGCGGCCAGCAGTGCGCGTCCGGGCGCCAGGGAGAAGCAGAAGTCAATCTCCCCTAATAGTTTGAACTTTTTCCTTGTTGTTTTTACACCGCGACACGGTCCGCGGTGTTTTTTTGTCATGGCATTTGGAGCAGAATCAACCCATCGTGCATAAATTTACGGTAGAGCCCCCCCGTTTTTTGCTGAGTTTCCGGGGCCGCCCGCAAGGACGATTCCCAACGGCCGGGGTCGCGGCCGGTGCCAGACAATGGAGGACGCTCATGCCCGCCCCGTTCAAGCGGCTCACGCTGGACCAGTTCGCCACATTGCTCCAGCGTTTCCCCTTCACCCGCAAGATCAACGCCGTCCACATGCACCATACCTGGCGCCCGAACCACAGCCAGTTCAGGGGCCACGAGTCGATCGTCTCGATGTGGACTTATCACACCCAGCACAACAAATGGTCGGACATCGCCCAGCACATCACGATCGACCCGCAAGGCTTCATCTGGCTGGGACGCAACTGGAATGCCGCGCCGGCCAGCGCCACCGGGCAGAACGGCGACAGCCACGCCGGTCCCTTCATGTTCGAGATGATCGGCGACTTCGACAAGGGCTGCGACCCCTTCGACGGCCCGCAGCGCGATGCCGTCATCAAGGTGATCGCCCTGGTGCAGAAGCGCTTCGGCCTGGCGCCGGGCAGCCTGATGTTCCACAATATGTTGTCCAGCAAGTCCTGCCCCGGCAGCAGCATCGACTACCGCGCGATCCTGGCCGACGTCCAGCGCGAGCATGACCAGCCCGAACAATGGGGACCACGCAGCCGCAGCGCCACCTTCGCCGACGAAGCCATCGACGACCCGGACGCCCGCAGCATCGCCGAGGCGCTGGAAGATCTCGGCAGGGTGCCGGCATCGCAGCGCGATCCCGAGGATGCCGAGGCCTGCGCCCATACCCGCGCGGCGCCCGGCATCGACGAGGGCGAAATGCGCGCCGACCGCCCCATCGAGATCGGCGCCGCGCGCCGGGCCGGCCCTACGGCGGCCCAGCTGGCCGCACTGCGGCCGCACCTGGTCAACCTGACCATGGGCGAACTCTCCGACGAGGGCGAGTACACGACCTCGCAGGGCGACGTCGATGCGATCTTCGGCGAGCACCTGGAGGCCGCGTTCAAACGCGCGCAGGCGCTCGAGCTGCCCTTGCGGATCGTGGTCCAGGCCCACGGCGGCCTGGTGAACGAGGCGGCAGGCCTGGCGATCGCCCAGAAGAGCGTGGACTGGTGGATGGCCAACAATATCTACCCGCTTTACTTCGTGTGGGAGACCGGCGCTTTTGAAACCATCGGCCAGCTGCTGCGGCGGGTGCGCGACGGCGCCACCCGCGGCGTGCCGCGCGACGTGTTCGATTTGCTGACCGATCCCCTGATCGAGGAAGGGGTGCGGGCCCTGCAGGGCCAGCACGTCTGGGGCGCCATGAAGCTCAGCGCGCAACGCGCGTCGGCCCTGGATGTCATCGGCAACGGCAACGAGGGCGACGGCCGCTTCCAGGGCGGCGCCTGCTATGTCGCGCAAAAGCTGCGCGATTTCTGCAGGCTGCACCGCGAGGGAGTAGAACTGCATGCCGTCGGCCACAGCGCCGGGGCGATCTTCCAGGCCTATTTCATTCCCCGCGTACTGCAGTTCGGCGCCGGTCCCTTCGAGTCGGTACACCTGATGGCGCCGGCGATCCGCACCGACCTGTTCAAGGCGACGCTGGCCCGTTTCCTCAAACCCGACCAGCCGGGCGTCAAACAGCTGACGGTCTACGCCATGCACAAGGATTACGAGCTCGATGACAACTGCGCCGGGATCTATCGCAAGTCGCTGCTCTACCTGATCCACCACGCGCTCGAGCCCCAGCGCCGCACGCCGTTACTGGGACTGGAAGAAAGCCTGCGCGCGGACCGCGAGCTCATTGCGCTGTTCGGCCTGGACGGCAGGCCGCCGGCGGCCGACGTGGTCTGGTCGAAAACCGCGGCGGACCAGGGCCGCAGCGCATCGCGCTCCGGCACCCATGGCGGTTTCGACGACGACCCCGCCACCATGGGCAGCATCGCGCGCCGCATCCTGGCGCGCTCGGACGCCGACCGCATCGTCGAATACCGCCCGGGCCTGGATGGCGGCCGCGGCGTCGACGCCTGGAACCTGGAAGTCGCGCTGCCGACCGACATCCTGCTGCGCCCCGCCCCGGCCCTGGTTGCCGAGGCGGTCCCGGGCAGCGGCCAGCACGCCAATGGCGGCAACGGCGGCAATGGGGGCGGCTACTACCCCGGCGCCGCAACTGTACTCCAGGCGTCGGCCATGGGCGGCGGGCGCCGGCGCGCCCTGTGCGTGGGCATCAACCGCTATCCGACCTATCCCCTCACCGGCTGCCTGGCCGACGTCGAGGCATGGACGCGCACCCTGGGCCGGCTCGGCTTCGAGGACATCGCCACCCTGCTCAACGAGCATGCCACCCACGATGCGATCCTGGAGCAGCTCAGGCAGCTGGTGCAGGGCAGCCGGCCGGGCGACGTCATCGTGTTCCAGTATGCCGGGCATGGCACCACGGTGATCGACCTGGGCGGCGACGAGGCGGGCGGCGACACGCCCGCCGACGACGAGGCGATCTGCCCGGTGGACTACGAGACCGGCGCCCTGATCCTCGACGACGACATCGGCCGGATCTTCGACCTGCTGCCCGAAGGGGTCAACCTGACCTGCTTCATGGACTGCTGCCACTCCGGCACGGCCTCGCGCTTCGGGGTCGGCAAGAACCCCAGCAATACGGCCCACGACCCGGGCGACCGCGCGCGCTTCATCGTTGCCGGTCCCGAGCTGCAGAACGCCCACCGGCGCTACCGCGCCGGCGCGCCCCAGGGCCGGACGCTCCCGCGCGGCCCGGCGCGCATGCGCGAAGTCGTGTTCGCGGCCTGCCTGTCGAGCGAAAAGGCCTGGGAGAGCCGCGGCCAGGGAGAATTCACCCTGCGCGCGACCGGGGTGCTGGGACGCATGGCGGGCAGCCCGGGCAGCATCAGCAACGCCGACTTCGCGCGCCTGGTCACCCAGGAATTCGGCCCCTCGCCGCGCCAGCAGCCGCGGCTCTACAGCAGCGAAGGAGCTGCGGCGCTCGGCCTGCTCGCGCCGCTGCAGGCACAGGCTGCGATGGGCGCTTCCCGGCCGGCGTGGAGCGGCGAGGCCCAGCTCCTGATCCAGGGCATGAAGCAGCTGCTCCAGCAATACGGACCGCCACACTGAGGGGTGAGCTTCATGGCCGCGCACGCGCTGCGCTACCGTATCGCCCCGTCGGTAACCCGCCCGATCCCGGCGGCCTACCGGCGGCGGCCCAGCGATCCGCAGTACCGGCTGCTCCGCGTGTTGACGCTTGACCCGACCGCCTCGCGCCTGGAAGGATCGGTCGCCTGCATCGAGGTGCCCTACGAGCCGCTCGAGCCGGGCCCGCAGGGACGCCTGTTCAAGGTCGACGGCTACGACTACGGCCAGGCGGTGCTCTACAAAAAGGCCGATCTCGACGACGTGCACGTGCTGCTCAAGGACGGCTACGATCCCTCGCCCGCCGACCCGCGCTTCCACGAGCAGATGGTGTATGCCGTCTGCAGCAGCGTCTGCGCCAGCTTCCGGGATGCGCTCGGGCGCCAGTTGTCCTGGGGCTTCAGGCCGCGCGGCGAGGACCACCTGCTCCACCTGCGTCCGTTCGCCTTCCGGGCGGCGAACGCCTACTACGACAAGCTCGAAGGCTGCATCGGCTTCGGCTATGTCGCGATGCCCGGCTCGACCCGCTCGGCGCGCGCGCTGCCCGGCGAGACGGTGTTCGCCTGCCTGTCGCACGACGTCGTCGCGCACGAAATCACCCATGCCCTGCTGGACGGCCTGCGGTCGAATTTCAGCATCCCGACCGGCCCCGACGTGGCGGGCTTCCACGAAGGCTTCTGCGACCTGGTCACGATCTTCCAGCGCATGCGCTACAAGGAGGTGGTCGCGGTCGCCATCCGCAAGTCGCACGGGATGCTCGACGAGTCCAGCCTGCTGGGCGTGCTGGGCCAGCAACTGGGCATGGCCAGCGGCAGGCAGTATGTGCGCGACGTGATGAGCGCACGGGCCTACGACCCGGACGCCGAGGCCCACGAGATCGGCAGCGTGCTGGCCGGCGCCGTGTTCGAGGCCTACCTCACCGTGTTCCGGCGCAAGACCGAACGCTTGCGGCGCCTGGCCAGCAAGGGCAGCGGCATCCTGCCGCCGGGCGAACTGGCCCACGACCTGGCCGAGCTGCTGACCGAAGCCGCAACCAGCCTCGCGCGCCAGTTCCAGGCCCTGGTCATCCGCGCGATCGACTACTGCCCGCCGGTCGACATCCACCTGGGCGAATACCTGCGCGCCCTGGTCACGGCCGACCACGACCTGGTGCCGCTCGACCCCTGGGCCTATCGCGAAGCGCTGGTCGATGCCTTCATGAAGCGCCGCATCTACCCGGAGGACGTCGGCACCCTGTCCGAACATGCGCTGCTGTGGCGCGCGCCGCGGCTCGCGCTCAGTCCCATCGAGGAGCTCGATTTCGCCCACCTGCGCTTCGGCAGCGACCCGGCCTGCCCGGCCGGCGCCCGGGAACTGGAAAGGCAGGCCGCCATACTGGGCGAATTCGCCACCCGGCCGGAGCATCTGCAGGAATTCGGATTGACGCTTGAAGGCGCGCCCGGGCTGGAAGGCGCCAGTGCGGAACTGCCGCAGGTCGCCTCGATCCGGGCCTCGCGCAGGATCGGGCCGGACCGCGAGATCGTGTTCGACCTGGTGGCGGAAATCACCCAGCGCTGCATCGTGCCGGCTCGGGGCGGCCAGCCTGCCTATGCGCTGTTCGGGGGCGCGACCGTGATCCTCGGTCCCGACGGCGCGATCCGCTACATCGTGTCCAAGAGCGCGGTCGGCAAGGACCGGCCGGCGCGCCGGCTCGCCTTCATGGCATCAAAGGCGGGCCGGCGCTACTGGAGCCTGGAAGGCAAGCGCTATCGGATGCGCAAGTCGATGTTCCAGATCCTGCACCAGTGAGGACGAGCAAAGCAATGATGCCGCGCCCCGCCGGGGCAAGCCGGCAGCTTGCGTCCGGCGCCTGGCAAGGTTTCACCATGGTATCGGACGCTCGGCAAGAAACCATTGCGCCAGGATCTGTCTATTATCAACCCAACAAGGAGACGCGTGATGAGCGGATCGGAACAAGCCAATATCCAGTCGTGCATCGAAGCCTGCGAGGACGCACTGCGGGCCTGCCAGGCCTGTGCGGCCGCCGACATACGCGAGGGCAGGAATGACTGCGCGCTGATCACCCTCGACTGCGCCGACATCTGCACCGCGACCCTGAACGTGCTGGCGCGCGGATCGAGCCACCATGGCGATTTCTGCGCCCTGTGCGCCCACATCTGCCGCGCCTGCGCGGCGAAATGCGCGCAGCACGCCGCGATGCACCGGCATTGCGCCGACTGCCAGGCCGCCTGCGAGCGCTGCGCCGCCGAGTGCGACAAGCATGCGAAAGAACGGCATATCTGAGCCGGAGTGAAGAGCGGCGGAAACGATAATGGGCCCGGATGGGCCCGTTGAAACTGGAGGCGAGGACAGGAATCGAACCTGTCTCTCCGGCTTTGCAGGCCGTTGCATAACCTCTTTGCTACCTCGCCAGAACCTATTCTAGGCCGGCCCCTCCGGCCGTCCATGTGCGTCGTCAAATGCATATCGATATAAGGCGTCCGATGGCTCACTGCCCTTCGTCGAGAAGCCGCGCGAGGCGATCGACGAACTCTCCCTCCGCGGCGACCACTTCGGCGAAGCTGGCCTCGGCCGCTTCCGGCACGACGACCCCATCGACGATGAACGAGGTCTGCGCGTTCCCCATCCAGCGGTCGTAGCAGAGCTCGGCCTGAGGTTGGGTGGCGAGCGGATACAGCAGGCCACCCAGGACCAGGCGCTTGCCGGGCAGATGCGTGAAATGGCTCATGTAGGTCGCGATCTGGAAAAAGTCCTCGCGGTCGACGTCGCCCATGCCGAACTGGTCGCGTCCGCGAAAATGCATGCGCTTGTATTTTGTATCGAGCACCGCGATGCGCTCCCCGTCCGCATGCTCCATGACGATGTCGGGAATGATGTTGCGCTGGTAAAACCGGCCCGTATGCAGGAGGATCGCCGGGGATCCTACCCGCCACTCCGGAAAATGGCGCGCCAGCAGTTTGCCCACGTAAATCTCGAACAAGTCGGCCACATTGATCAGGAAGCCCGGCGTGGCGGTATTCCCGTCGCTGGATTCGCGCGCGCATTCGAGTTCGATGATCATCTCGGCCAGTTCGAGCACTTTCCGGTACGAGGCAAACACCGGGTTGAGCAGCGCCTTGTCGTTTTTCGCCTTGCCGATTGTCGCGCGGCGGACGGGTTGGTGCGAGCGCAGTTGATTCAGCTGCGTCCTGACATGGGCAATGCGCTGCAGCATCTGACTGCCGCCGTCTCCGCCGCCGTCGATGACCGTGATTGCCTTGTTCAAGACATCGATGATGGGCTGGCTGGGCGCCTGTTCGCGCGCGATGGTGGAAACCTTGCCGGTGAAAGGCAGGTCGTGCCGGACGAAGCGGGGTATGTCGATGCGTCCGCGCAGCGCCAGCCCGTGGTGCTGCACACTCCGGTAGGCTTTCGGCAGCCCCAGCAAGAACGCCTTTTCCAGCGCCTGGACGAACATCATGTAAAGCAGCGCGCGCGCGTAATCGGCCTCCCCGGCATCGACTCGCTCGGCTGCAGCGAATCCATCGTCGACGTAGATATCGTTGGCAAAATTGAGCATCCGCTGCATGAATGCGTTACCGAATCGCGAGCGGATATCGAACTGCAGCTTCTGGAACGTAAAGCGGCCCACGTAATTACCGGTCTGGACAGCCTGCCCCTCGCCGGCCTTGTCCATCAAGGCGACAATCAGTTCGTCTTCGCGCTTGCGGTTGCCGCGCCGCTGCGCGTCCGCGTCGTGGAACGAGAACAGGCGGTTGCCGCCGGCCAGGTAGGTGCCCAAGGTGAGCATCCCCGCCCTGTCCTTCGCCGCCCCCAGGCCTGACAGCGCAAGCCACTGGCAATTGTCGGGCAGCCTGATCATTTGGTGGCTGCGCGCCCGCCCCGCCTCGCCGCTGCATTGAGCGAGAAGATATCGCGAGCCTGCTTCAGATTGTCCTTGATCTCCTTGGGGCTGTGCTCTGCGCGCAGATACTCGTGCAACAGCGGCCCGATCCGTGTGTCGAACAGATCGCCCAGTGCGGACTCGGAGATCCCGCGCTCGGCAATCGTCATGAAATAGGCCTGGCCGATTTCATAACTTTCTCCCAGCTGGAGCTTGTCGCGAATGAAGGCGTTCAGTTCCTTGCACATGGCTTCATAGGTTTCCGCGTGCGGGTCGGCGTTGACCGATTCCCGGATCACTTCGTAGTCGCATCCGGTTTTCACCCAGGCGAAGCGCCGGCGAAGCGCCATGTCGAAGCTGTCGATGCTCCGGTCGATGTCGTTCATGGTACCGATGAAATACAGATTCGCAGGCACACCGAAGCCGGGCCGGGCCTCGCCGGTGTTCGCTTGGGCCGCCATGTAGCCATACTGGGTGGTGACGCGCAAGCCGGTTTCCTGGCCGTCGCTGTCGAAGTCGATACGCTTGGACTCTTCCAGGCAAACCAGCACTTCACCCAGCACGCGGGACAATTCCGCCCGGTTGATTTCATCGGCCACAAAATAGAAGGTCCGGGGATGCTTTACCCTGGCCCTCCGGTCCTCGCGCAGGGCCGTCATCGCCTCCTCGCAAAAGCGCATGAAGATGCCGGGCGTATGGACGAGGGCGATGCCGCCGCCGGGGCTGTTGACCGGTTTCAGTCCTTCGATGAAGTCCTCGTACGAATAGCTCGGGTGGAACTGCACGATCCTGCTCATCGCGTCGACACTGCGGTTTTCCAGAATGGCGCGCTGCGCGATCGCTTCGGTGACCCGGTGCGTCTTGCCGGTTCCCGGCGGCCCGTGGAAGACCTGGTTCTTGTGCTCGAAGTCCAGGGTGGCGCCGAAGCGCAGGTACAGGAAGGCCGACATCTTCTGGCTGACTTCGAATTCGCGCGTCAGGAGAATGCCGTCGTCGTCCAGCCCCCATTCGCGCAGTTCATCGATGCTCCAGGAGCACGTGTCCTCCGTGCCGACGTCCCATGCTTCGGTGAGCCTGCTCTTGATCGCCGCCGTGTCCTTGTAACCGGCAATGCGCGTCTCCTGGATGCCCAGAAAACCTTCGATCCTGCGTATGACTTCGCTCTTGTACAGCGCCAGCATGCGCTGCGGGTTGTACATGTAGGCGACCTTGCGGGCGAAGTTGATGTCCAGCGGGCGCCATTGCTCGAGGTCTTCATAAGCGGACAGCGCCGCGAGCACGGGACGAACTTCCGTCTCGAAATACCCGCTTGCCCTTGGATTGGTGATCAGCTCCCGCTCTTTGCTTGCGCGCCCCTTCCTCGACGACGGAATCGAGAACACCGGGGCGTCGTCGCCGCTGCCGTCATTGGCCCAGGTGCGATAGATCCCGTAGCTGGCGCTGCTGGCGGCCCGGAACCGCCCGCAATGCGCGGTCTTGCGCTCGATGAGGTTGGTGAAATAGGTCCCCCCGCCTTCCGCGAGCAGGGCCGTGTAGCGTTCGAGCGCCATCGTGCCGATCGGGTGTTCGTTTTTCCATTCCAGAAACGCGCGCCATTCCTCCGCCACGCGCTCGTCGAGCGGTTTGCGCTTGAAGTCGTCCCAGTCCTGCTTCAGGGCGTCCCGGTCCCCCTCACCTGCCCGGCTCATCGCGCCTCCGGCATCGGCATGCGCGCGGCGGCGATGCGGCGGGCGCCCACGTGAATTTCGTTGAGCGTGCATTCCGGGATACCGGCTGTTTTCTGATCTACTGCCATGTTGAACCTTGTTGATGTTGTGGGGTCATAAGAAAATTTGCCGAGCTCATTCACATGCCGCCGATGAATCCGCGCAGACCGCTGACGCGCTTCGTCTGCCGGCCGATACCGTCGGCAAGCTGCCGGGCATCGGGCGTAACAAGCGTGAAACACTGCCGTGCGCGCGTGATGCCGGTATAGATCAATTCGCGTACGACGACGCCGTTCGGCTTCGCAGGCAACACGAGGGCGGTGTGGGCAAATTCCGAACCCTGCACTTTGTGGACCGTCATCGCGTACGCCGTCTCGATATGCGGCAGCCGCGTGGGCAACACGCTGCTCACCCGCTCTCCGCTCTGGAAGTACACGCGCAGCCGTCCCTCGCCGCTGGCGTCGGGAAGCGCGATGCCGACGTCGCCGTTGAACACGCCGACGCCGTAATCGTTTTGCGTGACCATCACCGGGCGGCCCGCATACCATTCGCCGCTGCGCACGATCAGGCCTTGCTGCACCAGGCATTGTTCGATCGCCCCGTTCACGCCCTCCACGCCCCAGTCTCCCTGGCGCACCGCGCACAGCACGCGAAAGCTGTCGAAGGCGTTCAGTACCGTGCTGACCCAGGCCGTATGCCCGGCTGCGTCCTGCGCTGCCGGGCCAGCCTGTGCCAGCTTCAGGTAGGTCGCATAGCCCCCTTCCGCGCCGGGCCGGCCAGCCAGGGCGAGATCGAGAATATCGCCGGGGCGGGCGCGCTCGCGCCAGGTCACGGCGTCGCGGTCCTCCTGGCGCAGGATGGCCTGGGCTGCGTCCGCCTGGCCGGCGTTGACGGCCAGCGCCAGAGCGCCGATCGCGCCCCCGAAGCGGCGGCTCTTGCGCAACATGATCGTGGACTGGGCCAGCGGCGTCCCGCCGCTCACCATTTCCTGGGGCAAGCGCTCCCCGCAAGCATTCCACACGTAGTCGGCGGTGGCCTGCGCAAACCGTCCGTATTGCGCGCCTTCGCACAGGTCGCCGAGGATGGCGCCGGCTTCCACGGACGACAGCTGGTCCTTGTCGCCCAGTAGCACCAGCATGGCGGTCGGCGGCAGTGCTTCGAGCAAGTCCGCCATCATTTCCAGGTGCACCATCGACGCCTCGTCGACGACCAGGACGTCAACCTCCAGCAGATTGCTTGCATGGTGGCGCACCGAACGCGTGGCAGGGTTTGCACCCAGCAGGCTATGCAAGGTACGCGCCGTCGGCAGGCTCGCCATCAGGCCCGCCACGTCGATGCCGCCGCCGGACACGTCCGTCAGGCCCTGCAGCGCCTGGTCGATCGACTGTTTCAGCCGGACCGCGGCCTTGCCCGAGGGAGCGGCCAGTGCGAAGCGCAAGCGTCCGGGATCGGGCGCCAGCGCATGCACGAGCGCCAGCAGCCGCGCCACGGTGTAGGTCTTGCCGGTGCCTGGACCGCCGGTGATGATCGAGAGCGTGCTGCGCGCAGCGACGGCGCAGGCGATCTTTTGCCAGTCCGGCTCCGTGTCGCCCGGGGTGCGCTCGAACAAGCGGTCGAGCAAAGCCTTGGTCTGCGCCGGATCGACTTCCCGCTGCGCAGCCGTGCGCTGCGCGACCAGCCGCGCGATACTGCGCTCGTCGCGCCAGAAGCGGCGCAGGTAGAGCCGTCCGTTTTCCAGAACCAGGGGCTGGCTCAGGTCCTCCTTGCCGGGTGCATACACCTGTGCGCAACCGGTGAGCGCGTCGGCCCAGGCCTGGCGCGATCCGGGAAAATCCCCCATGGCCGCATGCAGGCGCGCGCAGTGTTCCGGAGACAGGTTCAAGCGTGCGCAAGGCTCCTCGACCAGGTCGTCCAGCAACAGGCAGGTGTCGCCGCGGCTCTCCAGTTCCGACAGGATCACGCAGGTCAGCAGCACGCACGGCGGCGTCTCGGCCAGGGACGCAATGAAGCGCGCAAACGCGCAGCCCAGGCTGCGCAGGACGCCATCGTCGGCGCAGGCGTCGAGTTCATCGAGTAAAACGGCAGCCGTCATCGGGCGCACTCCAGTTGGGCGGTGGGAAGCAGGCGATCGAGTTTGTCCAGCAGGACGAGGTCGGCAACCAGGGGACAGCATCCGCGCGTGACATGGTTGCCCACGCCGCGCAGGAACAGGAACAGCGCGCCGCCGAGCTGGCGCGCCGGGTCGTAGGACGCCCCGAGCCGGCTCTTGAGCATGCGGTGCAAGGCCAGCAGATAGATGACGCCCTGCACTTCGTAGCGCTTGTCCGCCACCGCCGCCTGCAGCGCGCCGATGTGGTAAGCGCTGTCGTCGCCGCCGAGCGCATTGGTCTTGTAGTCGAGGATCCAGTAGCGTCCGTCGTGCTCGAACACCAGGTCGATGAAACCGTGCAGCATGCCAGTGAGTTGCCGCTCCGACAGCGCAGGCCGCGCCAGGCCGGGGAGCAGGTGCGTCCGGCACAGCCGGTCGAGTTCGAGCGTCTGCAAGCCGCGGGTCGGCAGCCAGAACTCGGTCTCGGCGCGCGCCTGGCCCAGGCGCGACAGGGACGTTCCCAGCGGCGGCAGCGTCGTTCCCGCCGCATGAACCATCCAGTCCGCCACCTCGTCCTGCCAGCCCTGCCACGCACCGCGGGCGCAGCGTGCACGCAACTGTTCGCGGCAGGATGGCTGGTCCACCTGCTCCAGGCCTTCATCCATCATCCACTCGAGCATCTCGTGAATGAACAGGCCGGGCAAGGCGCCGCGCGGAAAGCGATGCCAGGCGCTCGGCCCGGCGACGTCCGGCGTGGCGGCGGCGCCGGTCTGTTCCGACATTTTTTGCTCGGTCTGCGTGGCCGGCGAACGCGCCCGGCCGAGTGATTTCACGATGGCAGAGTAGCTCGCCACCGACCAGTTGCGCTCGAACTCGCAATGGAATTCTTCCAGCTGCCGCAGCGGCGGCAACCGGCCGGTACGGGACAGCGAGGTTTCAGCCGCTGCCGCAGGCACGTCGACGACCTCGATGTGCTCGCAGCGGCCCGACATCCGCCCGAGCGCGGCTTTCAGTTCTGCCGCGGGCAGCGCCATGCCGCCGGCGGCAAGGTAGCCGAAGGCGGATAGCCGGCACTTGCCGCCGACATCGGCGACGCCGATCCAGACGGCATGGCGCGCCCGCGTCAGCGCGACGTACAGCAGGCGGATGTCCTCTTCCAGGCGGGCCTGGTCGGCGATCGCGCAGACCTCGTCGGAAAGCCCGAAATCGATCTTGCGGCAGCCGGCTTCGCGGTCCATGTACTCGAGGTAGGTCCGCTTCTGCGCGGTGACCGGCCGGCAGGCGGCGGCGAACGGCAGGAACACCAGCGGATATTCGAGGCCCTTGGATTTATGGATGGTCACGATCTTGACCAGTTGCGCATCGCTTTCGAGGCGCAGAATGTGCTCTTCACCCACCTCGAGGCTATTCTGGATCTGCTCGCCGAGCCAGCGTACCAGGCCCTGCTCGCCATCGAGATGCTGGCTCTCGCGCTGCAGCAGTTCGGCCAGGTGCAGCAGGTTGGTCAGGCTGCGCTCGCCGTCGCGCCTGCCCAGCAGGTGGCCGGGCAGCTGCAATTCATGTATGAACCGGCGCAGCATCGCCAGTACTCCGTGACGCTGCCATACCTGCTTGAACGACTTGAGCTGTTCAACCCGCGCCTCCCACGCCAGGTCATCCGTCGTCAGCGCAGCCAGTGCGGCCAGCGGCATGCCGACCGTACGCGTGGCCAGCGCGCAGCGCACCAGGGAGGCGTCGAGCGGGCTGGCGACCGCCTGGAGCCAGCGCAGCAGGTCGGTTGCCTCCTCGCTCTCGAATACGGAGTCGCTGTCGGACAGGTAGACACTCGGCACGCCGCGTGCGCGCAAGGCGCGCTGCATGACTGCGGCCTCGAAGCGATCCTTGACCAGGATGGCGAAGTCGGCAGGCGCAAGACGGCGCATTCCTTGCGCAGAGTCGAACCCGGCCGAATCATCGTTGAGCAAGGCGACGATCTGTTCCGCGCAGCAGCTTGCGAATTGCGACTGCATGTCGTCGGCATTCTCGTAGCCGTCGGCCGCGCCGGCCCAGATGGTCATCGCCGGGACGCCAGCGCCGGCGCGCACCAGGCGCTCGTCCCGGCCCTTGGCCTCGACCGCCAGGAAGGGCAGCGCGTTGTGCCCGCCGTCGCGAAAGCCGAATGCGCCTTTCGGATGGCCCGGCTGCCCGCCCTGCCCTTCGGCGTGCGCGAACAGCTGGTTCACCGCGCTCACGAGCGGGGTGGTCGAGCGGAAGTTCCGCGCCAGCCAATAATGCCGCCCTTCGGTGGCGCGGCGCGCCGCCAGGTAGCTGTGGATGTCGGCCCCGCGGAAACCGTAGATCGCCTGCTTCGGGTCGCCGATCAGGAACAGGCCGGTGTACGCATCATTGCCAGACACCTTGTAGAGCATGTCGAAAATGGCGTACTGGTCAGGCGACGTGTCCTGGAATTCGTCGATCATGGCAACCGGGTAGCGCGCCAGGATGCGGCTTCGCAAGGCTGCGCCGTTCTCGCCTTCCAATGCCCGTTTCAGGCGCGCGAGCATGTCGGCAAAGCCGAAGGTGCGTGCGGCCGCCTTGAGTTCCTGCATGCGCGCGGCAATCGCGCCGGCGGCATGCGCGAGCACGAATGGGGCGATCGGCGGCAATGTGTCAAACTGGCGCTTGAGCTCGGGGAGCTGCGCGAAACCGGCCGGCACGGGCGTATCGGGGGCGCCCGTGAGCGCGCCGAGCAGTTTGCCGGTCTCCCACTTCGACCACGCGTCGTTGGCGTAAAAACCGGCCCCCGGCCTGGCCTGGGTGTCGTTGCGCCCCCACTCGCGCAGTGCCGCAAAGAAGCGATCCACCGTCGCCGGCTGGTAAATGTTGGCGTTGATGCGCCCTTCGTGCTGCCTGAACCAGTCTTCCATCAGGCGAGCGTGCTCCGCCCACACCTGCCGATCCGGACATTGCCGCAGGATGTGCTGCGCGGCGAGGGCCAGCACGTCCGACAGGGGTTTGCCCAAGTGCGCTTGCTCGATCAGGCTGGCCCGTTCGACCAGGCCGCGCACGGCCTTGTCGAAACTGCCCAGGTCGCGCCAGCGGCCGGGGACCTGATCGAACTGCTCGCTCGTCAACGCGTACACGTGGCTGCGCCAATAGTCGCGCAGGGCGACGCCGTACAAGGCGCGCTCGCTCTCGACCAGCTCCTCGTCGAACAGGGCGCCGCTGTCGAAGGCATGTTCGCCCAGCATCCGGTAGCACCAGGCGTCGATCGTGGAGACGGCCGATTCGTCCATGGCCTCGGCAGCAAGCGCCAGGCGGTAGGCAGCCTGCTCGCGGCCGGCCGGATCGCCGCGGTACTCGTCGAGCAGCGCCGCCAGGTAGGGGTCGGCGTCCTGTGCAGATGCGCCGCGGAAGCACCGCGCCGCTTCGACCAGGCGCTCGCGAATGCGGTCCGACAGCTCCCGGGTTGCGGCCCTGGTGAAGGTCATTACCAGGATCTCGGCAGGCTGCAGAGCACGTCCAAGCCCGGTCCGGGCGTCGCCATGGCCGAGCACGAGGCGCACGTACAAGGCTGCGATGGTCCAGGTTTTGCCGGTGCCGGCACTGGCCTCGATCAGGCGCGTCCCATGCAGCGGGAAAGAAAGCGGGTTCAGTCGATGGCTCATTCGGCGCAGGCCTGTTCAAACACGTGGTTCAGGGGATGGGGCTGGACGCTGCAGGCAATCCAGTCGAGCAGCGGGCGGTACAGCGCTTCGGACACGTCCTCGAATTCCGGCTCGGCGGCGAGCTCGCCGTAATCGGCCCACAAACGCGACAGGCAGGGCTCGGCGCGCTCGGCCTTCATGCCCTCGATCTCGAAGCCCGAACCGTCAAAGGCCTTGCGTGCGTCGCCAGCGCCTTTCGCCAGCAGGGCAAGCGCAGTCCGGCAGGCGGTCGGCAAGGGTGCATCCATGCCGCGCCGCCACAGCCCGGTCAGGATATCGAGCCGCGCCTGCGCCTCGGCCTGCCCCAGCGGGAGAAACTCGACGATGCAATCGCGCGCCACCAGGTAGCCCGTCACGGCCTGCCCTTGCGCGGCCAGTACCAGCTGGCGCACGTAGGCATCGACCAATTTCTCCGGGCGCAGCTGCTTCTTGTCGACCTTGACGGCCTTGCCGGTGCGTACCCGGCTCGCCGTGACCGTCATCCATGCCTTGCCGGCGCCCTCCTCGCGCATCTGGTCGATCCAGTCCTCGAGCGCCAGGCCGGCGCAACGCAGCGTCACGCGCACCTTGTCGGCGCTGCGCGGAAGGCGCTGGTCGAGCGCCAGCCATGCCAGCCGGACGGGGGCCAGTTCCTCCACCAGTTTGTCCTGCAGCCTGAGCGCCAGCTGGCCTATCGGAAAGCGCCCCTCGCGCTGCATGCGCGCCAGCCTGCCGGCCATGCGCTGCCGAACCTCATCCTGCGGCTCTGGAGTTCCACTGTCGGCAAGCAGCTCCTGGCCGATCTGGTAAGCCTGGAGCTTGTTCAGCGCAAACGGCTCGTCATCGACGCCGGCGAGCGCATGCTCCCTGAACTGGACTTTCAGGCGGCGCCGGAAGAATTGCTTGACCGGCTGCTTCATGAAATACGCCAGCTCGGTGACGCTCAAGGCCGCGGCGCCCTCCTCCGTATAGGCCGGCAAGGCGGCTGGTGCGCTGCCGGCCGCACCGTCGTGCGCGGCCCGCCATTCGGTCGCGAAGGTGCGCAAGCTCTCCTGCTCGAAATAATGGCGCGAGAACGGCTGCAGGAAATGCTCGACCGTCAGCCGGTCCAGGTCCAGCCCCTGCCAACCGGCCTTCAGGTAATCGCGCAGTTGCGCCACCAGCACCGACGGCGGCTGCGCGCTATTGTCGCGCACGCTTTTGCCGACCCAGCTGATGTAGAGCCGGTCGCGTGCCGACAGCAGCGCCTCGAGCATCAGGTAGCGGTCATCTTCGCGCCGCGAGCGGTCTCCCGGGTGGGCCATCCCCGGCAGGGCCAGCAAGTCGAAGTCGGCACGCTGGCCACGACGCGGGAAATCGCCGTCGTTCATGCCGAGCAGGCAGACGACCCTGTAGGGCAGCGCGCGCATCGGCATCAAGGTGCAGAAGGTTACGCCGCCGGAAATGAAGCGGTGGTGCAGCGCCTTGTCGTCCAGCGGCCCGAGCCAGGCTTCGCGCAGGATCGCGACCGGGACCGGATCGCCGAAGGCGGCGCCGTCGCAGTGCGCCAGCCAAGCCTGCAGCGCGCCGTGAAGCTGCGCCAGGGTCAGGCGATCGTCCTCGTCGGTGGCCCTGAAGAAGGCGTGCAGCAGCCGCCCGGCGCACGCAACCCAGTCGGCGGGGCTGCGCGGGCGCGCGAGCTCATGCCGCCAGGTCGAGAGGCTGTCGACGAGCCGCGCCAGCGATCCCGCAAGCGCGGCGTCCAGGCCACCGACCTGCGCCAGAGGCTCGATGCCGTCGTAATGCTCCATGGCGCCGTTTGCGTAGCCGAGCAACATGCGCCGCATGCCGAACAGCCAGGCGTTCTGCTCGCCCGCCGACGCCAGTTCCAGGGCCGCCCGGTGCTCCCCGTCCAGCCCCCAGCGCACCCCTGCCGCTTCGACCCACTGCGCCACGCGCGGCAGGTCGTGCTGCGCGATCCCGAAGCGTGCCGCGATGGCGGGCACGTCCAGCAGGTCGCGCACCTCGCTCTGCAAGCATCGTTGTTGCGGCAGCCGCAGCAGCCAGTCGAGCGCCACCAGCACCGGATCGGTGCGGCGCGACGACACGTCGACGATCTCGAAGGGGATATGGCGTTGATCGCCGCGCGGGTACTGGCCGAACACGGCACGGATCGCGGCCGCAAACTTGTCGACTTCGGGCACCATCACGATCACGTCGCGTGGATGCAGCTCGCGCCCGCCGGCCGCGTTCTCCGAAAACATGCCGAGCAACTGGTCGTGCAGGATCTCGACCTCGCGCTGCGCGCTGTGCGCCACGTGGAAGCAGATCGAGGTGTCGGACGGGGACAGGACGGGCCGTGCCTCGTGTTCTCCCGGTACGGGCTGCATCTCGCGGATCGCGGCCTGCACCTGGCCCAGCAGCGTGGTGCCCTGCCCTTCGCTGAACACGTCCACGCGCAGCAGCGGAAACGCACGTCGCGTCGCATGCACGTCGTCGAATTCGTCCAGCATCCGTATGAAATCGCGTCCCAGCCGCCCCCAGCCGGACAGCAGCGGATGACAGTGTGCATGCATCTGTTCGAACGGAACCTGCGCCAGGCTGCCGCTGCGCGGAGAATGCGGCTGGTGGCGGCGCTGGGCCTTGAGCAGTTCCCGGCCGCTGATGATATCGCCCCAGTAGTACTGGCACGGGTTCGGCGCCGCCACGATGACCTGGCTATGGCGGGCCAGCGCGCCCAGCGCTTCGAGCGTCTGGTAGGGGAGCGACGCCACACCGAACAACACGACCCGCGAAGGCAGCCTGCCGGCCGCCGCCGTGTCGCCGCCCTGCAGCGTGTCGACGAACTGGCGGTGCACGTCCGCACGCCCGCTTGCGCGCAGCTCGTCGGCGCATGCCTCGCGCAGCGCCCGCCACAGGCGCGCCTGCCAGCACTGGTCCGCGGCCAGCGCCAGCCGCTGTCCGTTGGCGTCGATCAGCACCTCTTCCCCGTCGGCCCACGCCGCCAGCCAGTTGGCGCGATAGACCTGGTACTGGTCGTACAGGTCGGCCAGTTTCCGGGCCAGCTGCAGGCGCCGCTCGAACGAGCCGTCTTGCAGGAAATACGCCAGCGGGGCAAAGCCAGGCTCCCCCAGCAGCGCAGGCAACAGCTGCATCAGCCGCCAGGTCAGCGGCTGGCGATCGTAGGGAGAATGGCGCGGCACCTGGCGCGGGCCGAGCACCTGGCGGTAGGCCTGCCACAGGAAACGCGCGGGCAAGGTGACCTGGACCCCGGAACAGACGCCCATCCGGTCGGCCATCGACATCTTGAGCCACTCGGCGACACCGTTCGATTGGACCAGGAAAACTTCCTGGTCCAGGGGTGGCAAGGGGTTCGCTTGCAGCCAGCCGAAGACGGTATCACGCAGATGCTCCATCCGGTCACTGTGGATGGCGAGAAAACCGGGAGCGAGATTTGATGCCATATGCCTGCAATATGAGAAGGGGGAACGACGATGTGGCGGCAAGCGCACGCACGCGCATCCCCGCCGGGATCAGGCAACAGTCGATTGCCCGAACTGCACTAAAATTCATACCGATCTAATTATGTAACAAAATTTCCCAAGAGCAAAGTCTGACGAGGCCAATTCGAGACAAAAGCGACGGGTCCGCTTGCGCCTTCACGCCGCGAACCGGTCCAGGTCACACCCGGCAAGGCGCCACGCGGCCTCGTGCGCCTGCCCTCGACGCCCGCGCTGCTCACGGTGCTGCCGTTCCCGGTGCTGGCGCTGGAACAGGCTGCGCGCGCGCAGCAGCGGCTCGGCGCTGCCGGCGTTCAGGTGCCGCACGAGCGCCTCGAGCGCGCGCGCGCACTCGCCGTCCGGCGCCCGGTTCTCCGCAGCCCGGTGCTGCTCGACGGCGACGCGCATGCCGCCCTCCTCGACCAGCCGCAGCTCGGCGGTCGAACGCACCGCGCCCGATGCCTCGCGCAGCGAGACGATGGCGCTGTGGCCCCGGTAACAGGCCTGGTCGTACAAGCCGACACAGTGCCTCATCAAGCGCCCCTCCGCGGCAAGCCGAGCGCTGTCCGTCAGCTCGACCACCGTCCTCTCCCCGAACCGCATCGATTCGGGAAGAACCGCAGGCCAGTTCGCAACGACGTCCCGGTCGACCGGCGCCTCCGCCGCGCGAACGACGTGCGCGTGCCACTGCCGTGACAGTTCCAGCAGGCGCCGCAGGCTGATCCCGGCCGCCCAGCGCATCGTACAAGCCACAGCGGCTTCGTTTTCGCTGCCATGCCGGTCCTGCGCGGCCTCGACCAGCGTACCCACGAAGTCGGACGCATCGGCACAGTCGGCGGCAAATCCGCGTGGGTCGCGCCGCATCGCGTCCTGCACCCGGCCCGGCTGCAGGCACTCGGCCAGCCAGCGCCGCATGCACGGGCCGTGACGCGCCGACCAGGCCGGCGTGGTGAGATCGCCATGGTCGTGAAAACGGAAGACCTTGGCCAGCGTGGTGCACAGCTGCACGAGCTCCTCGAACTGCGCGCATGACCCGGGGCGGCGTTCAGGCGGGAGCCACGACAGCGCGGCGAGCAACCTGCGCAAGCGCACTTCGTTGAGTTGCCAGGTGGCGGGCAGCGGCCTGCGGCTCAACCATCGAACCACCTCGCGCGACGCGTCGAAGGCGTCGGCAACGGCCTCGTACAAAGGCAAAGCCTCATCGATCGCCGCGCGGATGGCCACCACCTCGCGCAAGATGCGGCCGCGCCCGGGTGCGGTCAGCATCGGCAGCAGCCACGGCGACGCACGCAGGGCCTGGGACCGGTAGCGGCTGCGGCCAGGGCGCGCCGCGACGAAGTTGTATACCGCCAGGCGGTCAAGCGCAAGGCCGCAGACGGTCCGGGCGCTCGCCTGGTAGGCAAGCGCGTGGACGTCAAGGACCTGCTCGTACGCGCCGATTGCCGGATCCTCTCCGTCCTTCCGGGGATCGGACGGAGCGCGTCCTGCATCGTCCCGCCAGGCCGGTGGATCCTCGCCGCGCGCGGCCCGCACGCGGGTGGCGACGGTCAGCAGCATCCATTCGACCTGGGCGGCGGCCAGGACCGGGCGCGGGCGCACCGCGGCGTTCCTCTCCAGCCGGGCCCGGACCGCGCCATACCCCGCCGCCCGCAAGGCCTCGGCGATTTCCCGGTCGAGGCCGGCGAAGAAGCTTTCGTCATAACCATGTTGCGGCAGTGTACGGGCCAGGACGCCGCACGCTCCCGCGAGTGCGTCACGGGGCCCCTGCAACCCGATCGCATAGACCGTTCCGCTGCGCAGCACGCAGCGCGCCGAAGCCAGGGAGCGGCAGTCCGCTTTATCCTCGAGCACACCGGCCGGATCCGCGGTCACATGCATCAGCAGGAACCGCAGCGGTCCGCAAGCGAAGTCGCGCGCGACCCAATGCATGCATCGGGAGAAATAAAGCGACAGGTCGGCAAGAGGAGCGTGCATGATGGAGGGGCGGCAGAACGATCAGCCGGCAGTGTGACGGGGCCGGCGACAACTGGCGTCGCATGGCGAGGCGAGGTTTGCCCGGAGCGCCCGCGACAGCGCTTGTCGCGGACCGGGCGATACTGGGCGCGCCGCTCCGGTGCCGCCACAGCACACCGGGCAATGTGAACCAGGGCCGAGAGGAATATACAATGGATGACCCCGACTGCCGGAAACCGGCCGATCCGCTGGCCGTGGCGCGTGCGGCCGAACTCATCGACCAGGCGGACGGCCTGGTGATCGCGGCCGGCGCCGGCATGGGTGTGGACTCGGGACTGCCGGACTTTCGTGGCAACGCCGGATTCTGGCGAGCCTATCCGGCGCTGGCGGCGAGCGGCATCGCGTTCATGGATATAGCTTCCCCCGCAGCGTTTTACGAACATCCGCGGCGCGCCTGGGGTTTCTACGGGCACAGGCTGGCCCTGTACCGGAAGGCCTCTCCGCACGCCGGCTATGCGCTGCTCAGGCGCTGGGCCGCATCGAAGCCGTTCGCCGGCATCGTGTTCACGAGCAACGTGGACGGTCATTTTCTGCGGGCAGGATTCGGGGCCGGAGAGATCGATGAATGCCACGGGTCCATCCACGCTTTGCAATGCCTTCGGCCATGTTCCAACGCTGTATGGCCCGCTTCAGGCTACGTCCCGGTCGTCGACGGCGCGCGCTGCCAACTGGTCAGCCCACTTCCGCTGTGCCCGCACTGCGGCTCACTGGCGCGGCCGAACATCCTCATGTTCAACGATTCGGAATGGATCGACGCCGCGCATGCGCGGCAGGCGCTGTCACGGCAGGCCTGGATCGAGCGGGTCCGGCGCCCGGTCGTCATCGAGATCGGCGCCGGCCTCGACATCCCCACGGTCCGGCATTTTTCAGAGCGGCTGGCCCGACGGGAGAATACGGCGCTGGTCCGCATCAATCCACGCGAACCGCAGGTCGGACCAGGGCGCGGGGTGGGCATCGCAGGGGGCGCACTGGCCACCTTGTCGGCCATCGACCGCCTGCTTACGGCAAGGCGTTGAAGTCCACGACCGCGACACCGGGCAGGCCCTGCCAGCGCAGGTAAGCCTGCAAGGCTTCGCGCGTCGATCCAGACGGCAGCGAGGGGCCGACCGCAATGACGTCGACAAGGGAGCGTCTGCCGCGAGGCAGGCCGGGCGCGGCGAGGTCGAGGGCAAGGACAGGCACCAGGCGGTTCGCGCGGACGTCGAAGCGGACCGGTTGCGCCCGCCCATCGTCGCCGGCAAGCGCGACGGCGATCCACTCGCGCTCGCCGGACAGGCCCGGGGCGCGAAACCGCATCATGCAGGCCCCGATATCGCGGCGGAAGCGGTCGGTGCAGGCTGCCGACACCTCGTCCGCACAGCCTTCGCCGAAGCGCTCGACCGCAGTGACGAGATAGTTCTCGTAGCGCCGATACAGGGCCTCCACGATGGCGCGTTGCCGCTCGCCCGAATAAATGGCGCTGGCCAGGCGCACTGCCCCTGGGCCGGCAGCCGTCCCGCCGTGCGCCGCCAGGGCGTCGCCCGGGATGCCCAGCGCGTAACCCGGCAAGCCGTCCTGGGGGCTGCCGTTACCGAGGTCGAACAGGCGGCAGACAAAGCCGTCGAAGTGCGTCCCGCGGGGATCGAAATGCGTGGAAACATCGTCCCGGAACCGGCGCCGCAGCCCGTCACCGGTCGGCTCGGGCGCGGCGCCCAGGAACGAGCGGACCAAGCCGACACCGTAATGGACCAGAGGCCCATCCAGGCCAAGGCGCCATTCGATGGCGGGAATGGCGCTACTGCGCATTGCGACGTCCAGTTCGGCCGCATCGCACGGATAGAACAGGCGGCGCGGGAGCGGGATTTCGGCGTCGTGCGCATGTGCGCCGGCGCTCAACTGCGACAGTTCGCAACGGACAAATTCGTCCAGGTCGCGATTCATCATGACTGCGCGCAAGCCGGGACCTGGTTCACACGCACGGCCTGCGACAACATCTCGTGCACGAACTGCTCGATACCGGGCGCCGTCGATGCGCGCTTGCCTGCGATGTTCAGGGTCGCGACACCGTGCCGCAGCAGGAAGCGCGCGACATACTTCGGGTGCACGCCGGGGCGGACATGCAACCAGGGCTTGCCCAGGCTGTCCGCGAACGCCGCAGTGCGCTTCGAGCCGCCGTCGAGTCGATCGTCGAGAGTGAAGATCAGGGTCGCGTCACTGTCGCGCACGTTCCACTCGGTGCGTTGCAGGTAACCGGCGCCGGGCGTTTCCGTCAGCAGGTAGGCCTCGGGCAGAACGCCGTTTTCGGTCTTCCGGCCACGGGGGCACCAGCCGCCATGGCGCAGGCCGTTGCCGATTGCCCAGTCGAGCCCGGCGCGGTCGGCGCCTGTTTGCCCACCCGAGACGATCCTGAAACCGTCCGCCGTCACATACACATCATCCATCCGTCCTCCATGCCGTTCTCGTCAGGCGCCCAGTCTATCGAGGCCTGCGACAGGAGCTGTCGCACGGCGCCGCGGCGGCCCCGTTGCGTGCGCGGTTCCGGTCATGCATAGGCGGTGGCGAGCCGCGCCGCGATCCCGGCGATTTCCTGGCGCAGGCCGGCCGGCTCATCGACCACCACGCCGTCGCCGAATCCCAGTAGCCACCACACGAGTTCACGTGTGTTCGGCACGGTGGCGCTCAGATGCAGGCGTCCGTCGGCGCCGGCAGTGAGCACCTGGTCGGCGCTGAGCGGGGTCTCGTACAAATGCTCGCCGGCGGCGCGCTGGAACACGGCGCGCAAGCCGATGGGCGCGCCTGCAATCACGCCGAACTGGCCCGACGCGATGTACGCGTCGATGTCGAAGTCCTGTTTGCCACGGCACGGGTCGTAGAGGACCTCGGCTTGCCTGACGCGGTGGAGCGCCAGCGTCCGGACGTCTTCGTAGTCGCCGAACATGCACACCAGGTACACCAGGCCGCCACGCTGCACCACCGCGAGCGGGTGAACCGCGGCGTACAGGGTCGGCAGGTCGGCGTCGCGCTTCTGGTAGTGCAGCTTGAGCTGCCGGTCCTGCATGAGCGCCAGGTATACCAGGCGCTGGCACTCCTCGTCCATGCGCGGCGAGAGCAGCGGCTGTTGCGGCGCGACGCTGCGCACCTTGCCCAGCCATGCGCGCGACGGCGCCGAATCCCCCACGGTCGACAAGGTGCGGGCCGCGGACTGGAAATGCGGCTGCAGCGCGGCCACGGTAACCGGTGGAAGATGATGGCGCAGATGCTGCTCGACGAGCGCGAGCGTCAAGGCTTCCGGCACCGTCAGGCCGGGAAGGTCGAAGCTCGACGCCTCGCGCAGCCAGCTCCACCCGTAAGGCCGGTCCCGCGTGTCGGCGACGATGGGAAAGACCGCGGACAATTCCTGGAGGTCGCGCTCGACGGTGCGTTTGGCTACCGGGAAGTCGGATGCGCGCAAGCGGGTGGTCAGCTCGCTGGCCGAAATCCTTGCCGGTGCACGCGGCACCATGCGCAGCATATGCCATTGGCGCAGCAGCGACTGCTGGTTGGTCGCCATCAGAACATCTCCGCCCAGCGCTTCCAGTACCCGGGCTCGTCATGCCCGGCATTGTGCATCGCGTAGTCCAGCGGCATGACGCAAAAACGCACGCCGGGCTGGCGCATCGTTTCATCCGGCAGCTCGAGAAAATCGCGCTGCATGCGGTACTCAGGCAGGGCCTCGTCATACGGCACGTCCAGATAGACCTGCCCGAGGTAGGGGAATTCCAGGTACAGCGCGGCGCGCTTCTTCGCACGCGCGATCGCATCGATATGTTCAATCAGTCCAGGCATGCCATGCACCGTGCTTGTCGGCGCCTCTTGTCGGTTTGGAGTGCCATGTTACCAAAAATGTTGCCATCGGAACACATGGGGGTTCATGCATGCGACACAGGCTGTCGCATGCCTCGTTATGATGAGTAGCTCTCAAGGAGGATTTTCATGAAAACCCGTCGTCGCAGCGCTTCCCAATATCCTTCGCTCAAGGAGATCGACTCCATTGCCGAGCTTTGGATGTTGCGCATCCTCGTTCCCTTGTCAGCTCATAAAGAGTTTGTCTTGCGTAACGGCTTTTCGGAGGACTCGGTAGCACGGCGCCTTGGCGTGGGCGACTGGCTGGACAACGACGAACTGGACTTCGACAGCGCTGCCGTTCGCACCCAGCTGCGCGAGCTGCACGCGGCAGCCGAGGCGCGTGCACCACAGCTTGCACCGCCCCCTGGTTTGCGTTCCAACATGGCCCGGCTGTCGCAGCTGGTCGGGCTGTCCGAGGTCGACTGCCGTATCCTCGAGTTTGCGGCGTTGATCCACCACGACAGGGTGCTCGACGACTGCGGCGATATCCTCGGGCAGCTCAATACGCTCAAGGTCGTCGAGGCATTGGCCTGCGTGCTTGCCCTCGACCGCCGATGCGTACAAAGCGCGCTCGGTGCGCAGGGTGTGCTGGCCCGCTCCGGCCTGCTGTCGATCGACCGCGGCAGCAGCGGCTACCTGCGCGGCAAGCTCGACCTGCTGTCCGACAGTTTTGCAGACCTGATCCTGGGCGGAGAAGCCGACCCGCTGACCCTGTTGAAGGACACGGTCAGGCCCAGTACGCCGGCGCTGCTCGCGCTGTCCGACTACGGGCATCTCGACCAGTCCCTGGCGCTGTTGACGCCTTACCTCGAGCAGGCCTTGGCAACGGGACGCGTGGGCGTGAATATCTTCCTGCATGGTGCACCAGGCACCGGCAAGAGCGAACTGGCACGCGCGCTGGCCGAAGCACTGGAATGCGAACTGTTCGAAGTGGCCAGTGAAGATTCCGACGGCGATCCGGTGCTGGGCGAACGGCGCCTTCGTGCTTTCCGCGCCGCGCAAAGCTTTTTCGGCGAACGCAATGCCATGATTCTGTTCGATGAAGTGGAAGATGTCTTCAATGACGGCGACCGGCTGTTCGGCCGCATGAGCACGGCGCAAAAGCGCAAGGCCTGGCTCAACCGCACGCTGGAACAAAATTCCGTCCCGGCCCTGTGGCTGTCCAACACGATCGACGGCATCGACCCGGCCTTCCTGCGGCGCTTCGACATGGTGATCGAGATGCCGGTGCCGCCGCGCCAGCAGCGTGAACGCATCGTGCGCCAGGCCTGCGCCGGGGTGCTCGACGATACCGCCATCCGGCGCGTGGCGTCCTCGCCGCAACTGGCGCCGGCGGTGGTCAGCCGCGCGGCCGATGTGGTGCGCACGATCGGGAGCCGGCTCGATTCCGCAGGCGCGGCGCGCGCCGTCGAATTCCTGATCGACCAATCGCTCGAAGCCCAGGGACACGACTCGCTGCGGCAAGGCGATGCGGCGCGTCTGCCGGCCGAGTACGACGCTGCGCTGCTCAATGCCGATACCGACATGCTGCAGCTTGCCGACGGGCTGGCCGCCAACCGTCGTGCCAGGCTGTGCCTGTACGGCCCGCCGGGCACCGGGAAGACTGCCTATGGCCGCTGGCTTGCCGAACGCCTGGGAATGCCGCTCCTGCTGTACACGGCGTCCGACCTGATCTCGAAATGGGTGGGCGAGAGCGAAAAGAACATCGCCGCCGCGTTCCGCCGGGCCGAAAGCGAAAACGGCCTGCTGCTGATCGACGAGGTGGACAGCTTCCTGCAGGACCGCGCCCATGCGCGCCAGTCATGGGAGGTAACGATGGTCAATGAAATGTTGACCCGCATGGAGGCGTACTCCGGTGTGTTCATCGCGTCGACCAACCTGATGGGCGGCCTCGATCCCGCGGCCTTGCGCCGGTTCGACTTGAAGGTGTGCTTCGATTTCCTGCTGCCGGACCAGTCGGCGCTGCTGCTTGCACGCTACGTGGCAAGCCTGGAACTCGCGCCGGCGACCGCGGCCGGGCTTGAGCGCTTGCGTGCATTGCGCAATCTCACTCCCGGCGACTTCGCGGCCGTGGTCCGCCAGCACCGCTTCCGCCCGATCACCTCGACGGAGGCCTTCGTCCAGGCACTTGCGCAGGAGTGCACGCTGAAAGCGCCGGTGGCGTCGGCAATCGGCTTCCTGCGCTGATCATTCGCACCAGCAGGAAGCGCCATGCCCTAATGCCGGTCAATTAGTGAGAACCGTAGCGTGGGCAAGGGACTTGCCCACCCTTCTATGATGACTGTCAAGTGAGATTCGTAGTTTTCGTCTCTCCTGTACTTTGGTGCATTGAAGCGCTTGGTCATCTGTTCGTGAGACGCTGGCGTCTCACCACCTTCTATC